>NZ_JARANU010000030.1:0-10083 GCF_029889855.1 Halopenitus sp. POP-27
TCCCCGCCCCAGACGGCATCCGCGCCTCCCGCCGTTCTCGCGTGCTCGCAGATGCGCATCAGAGACAGACGATGAACAACGTCACCGAGGCGCAAACGCGTGGCGCTCCCGCGATCGGCTGTGTGTCCGCCGGCGACGAGTACGCCACCCTCGACGTCTCGCTGCCGGTGCCCGAGGTTGGGACCTTCGAGCCGCTCGTCGCGAACGTCTACCTCCAGCTGTTCGCCTACCACGTTGCGAACGACAAGGGACGGCCGATCGACAAGCCGCGGAACCTGGCCAAGAGCGTCACGGTCGAGTAGCGGGCGGCGCCGCGGTCAGCACCGGCGTCAATGCCGACCTCGTTCGCCGCGTCCGGATCGTCGACGTGTGGATCGGAGTCGTCGACGTGCCGGTTCGGATCACTCCATATAGCCGAGCTGCGTGAGCCGGTCTTCGACCCCCGCCGTCACGTCCTCGCCGCTGGCGCGCTCCCAGGCGATCGGCTCGCGGATCTCGGGGTCGGGGTCGCCGGCGACGATCGGCAGCACCGAACCGTCCATGTCCGACGGGACCGCACAGCCGGCGGCGGTCAACAGGGTCGGCGCCATGTCGAGGATGCTGATCCGGTCCAGCCGGCCGGCGGCCTCGAAGTCGGGGCCGCTCGCGAGAAAGAGCCCGTTTCGTGTGTTCTCCGCCCGCCAGCGGTCCGGACCCGAGCGGACGGTCCCGCCGCCGATGCCGTCGTTGACGTGGACGCCGTCGCGCTGGTCGACGACGATGTCGGGGGCGTCGGGCGCATCGAGGAACGGCCCCTCGTAGACGTCCTCGGCGCGGTGGACGCCGTCGAACAGCGGGCCGTGCTCGTCCGTGACGGCCTCAAGGTCGGCGATCAGCTCCTCGCGGACCGCCTCGCGGTCGAACGTCGGGTTCAGGTAGATCGGCCCCTGGCCGCTGGCGAGCGCGCGCGTCCGGTCGAGCTCGACGGCGTCGAGTTTCCGGTCGCGCTTCAGCCCGTCACTCTGCGGGACGAGCTTCTGGATCCGATCGGGGACGACGCTGGCCAGGAAGTCGACGGCGCCGACCCGTTTCGCGAGCGCGAGCACGTTCTCGCGGTCGAGCCCGATGCGTCCGAGCGTGCCGTCGACGGTCGGCTCCCGGGCCTGGTAGCCGTTCTCGGCCAGCCACTCGTTGATGTAGAACTCGGTCGTGGTCGGGCCGCAACCGTGGTCGGACATCAACACGAGGTTCGTGTCCGCCATCGCGTCGATCCGGCCGATCCACTCGTCGACGATCTCGTAGGCGCGTTTCGTCGGTTCGTCGTTCCAGAAGAAGTGCTGGAGCACGTTGAGGTAGAAGAGGGTGACGTGGACGAACCCGAGATCCTCCTCCTCCAGCAGGGTCGTCGCGACCTCCAGACGCGTGTCCAGCAGCTCGAGGATGGCCTCGACCTCGGCGCCCGTCTCCTCGTTCGAGGAGAGCAGCGGGTCGGGATGAACCCGGTAGTCGAAGCGCTCCTCGAGCTCCTCAGCGAGCCCCTCGGGCGTGGCGTAGCCGCCGTCGATCGACCGGTACTCGCCCTCGACGGCGTCCGGGCCGCCCGCGACGATCGGCCCGTCGATCTCGCGGGGCGGGTACATCGTGGGCATGTTGACTACGCCGGCGCGCGTTCCCTCGTCGTTGAGGTAGTCCCACAGCTCGGGGGTCTCGAAGTCGCCGCCGTTCGCGACCTCGATCGTGCCCGCCTCGAGGTCGACGCGCTCGAACCAGTAGACGCCGAACTTGCCGGGGTTCTTGCCCGCCGAGTAGCACTTCCAGTTCGGGAAGGTGACCGGCGGGAGACAGCTCTCCGTCTCGGCGTAGGCACTCTTTTCGCGGAGCGCGGCGAGGTTCGGGAGATCGCCGCCGTCGATCCACGGTTCCAGCAGGTCCCAGTTGCTCCCGTCGAGCCCGACGACGACCGTTCTGCTCATGGATCCGCCCACTCGATCGACTCACAAGTCGCTTTCGTCGTCGCCCTCGCGGGTCTCGCCGTCCTCACCGATCCCGTGCGGGTCGATCGTCGTCCCCGGTTCCGTGCCGGAGCGATATCCCTAAGTGCGGGCCGCCGATTCCCTCGAACAGTGCGAACCGTCGCCGTTCTCCCCGCCTACGAGGAGGCCGAGACGATCGGCCCCGTCATCGAGGGCACTCGCGACCACGTCGACGAGGTCGTCGTCGTCGACGACGGCTCCAGTGACGCGACCGCCGCGGTCGCCCGCGATCACGGCGCGACCGTCATCGAGCACGTGTTCAACACGGGCGTCGGCGGCGCGGTCAGGACCGGCTACCAGTACGCGATCCGCAACGACTACGACTTCGTCCTGCAGATCGACGCGGACGGGCAACACGACCCCGCCCACATTCCCCGGCTGCTGGAGGCGGCCGCGGACAACGACATGGTGATCGCGAGCCGCTATCTCAACGAGAGCTTCGCCGATTACGGGGTCGTCCGGCGGCTCGGGATCAGCTTCTTCACGACCGTCGTGAACGTCCTCGGCGGCGTCGACATCACCGACGTGACAAGCGGCTTTCGGGTGTATCGCGTCGCCGCCCTGCGGGAGATACTCCACCGCTCGGACCGACACTGGGCGGTCGAGCAGACGCTCGATGCGGCCAAACGCGACCAGCGGATCACGGAGGTCTCGGTCGCGATGCCGACCCGCGAGGAGGGCGAGTCGCAGTTCTCGTTCGACACCTTCCTCCTGTATCCGCTTCGGATGACCGACGTCGTCCTGCGCGTGCTCCTGTTCCGGTAACCACCGATGATGATTCGGGAACACCTATGATCGGCTTCACCTTCGACTACTCGCTCGTCAACGTCGTGGCGCTCGTCGTCGGCCTGCTGTTTCTGGCCAACGGCTACTACCTGGTCAGGAAGGGTCGGGAGGCGGTCGCGGTGTTCGTCCTCTCGGTCGTGGTGGGCGGCGGGCTCGTCTTCGTCGCGGCGTTCCCGACCGCCTTCGACGCCGTCGCCCGGCTGCTCGGGCTCGAACTCCGGGCGCGAGCCATCCTCGTGGTCTCGAACCTCACGCTGTTCGCGCTCGTCATCTATCTCCTGAACCGGATCGGGACACTCTACGACCGGGTTTCCCGGCTGAACGAACGGCTCAGCCTCCTCGACGCCGAGTTGGGTGTAGAGGAGATGAAGATGGAGGAGATGGAGGTGGAGAAGATGGAGGAGGAGCGCCGCGACGGCGACCATGACTGATCGTCGCGACGCCCGCGCCGTGCTCTCGATCGACGTCGAGCTGTTCAGACACACGCCCGCGTTCCGAAACGCCGCCGGGGCGCTTCCGGACCCGTCCCTCGGGCTGGCTGGCGCGCGGTTCCTCCGGACGGCGCTGGCGCGCCACGACGCCACGACGACCGCGTTCGTCGTCTCCGAGATCGTCGACGAGCACCCGGACGCGATCACCGCGTTCGTCGACGACGGCCACGAGATAGGCTCCCACACCCACACGCACCGCCTGTTGACCGACCTCGCGCCGGCGGAGCGACGCGAGGAGATCGCCCGGTCGGCGGAGCGGCTCGAGGCCGCCACGGGCGTCGACGTCGCGGGGTTCCGTGCGCCGGCGTTCGATTTCGGTCCGGACCACTTCGCGCACCTCGCGGCCGCCGGATACGACTACGACGCGAGCGTGGTCCCGTGTCGGCGGATCCCCGGCTGGTACGGCGGCGAGTACGACCTGCGCCGGCCCGCGCTCGCGACCGCCGTCGATCCCGACGCACCACCGGGACTGGCCGAGGTTCCGACCGCGGTGTTCCCGGGGATCGGTCTCCCACTGACGGGAACGTGGCTCCGGTTCTTCGGGGTCCGGTACACCATCTGGGGGATGCGCCTCCTCGCCCGGCGCGGGATCGCTCCGGTGTTGTACGTCCACCCGTGGGAGTTCGTCGACCTGCCGGACGTGGACGGGGTGCCGACGCGGGTCACCGTTCGCACCGGCGACTGGATGCGCCGCGCCGTCGAGCGGATCCTCGCGACGGACTTCGAGTTCGTCGCGGTCCGCGACGTGCTCGCGGACGCCGGCCTCGATGCCGGCCGCGACGCCGGCGCAGCGTGCGGCGGCGATGCCGTCAGATCGGGCGATGATGATGCCGTCAGATCGGGCGATGACGATGCCGGTGATCCGGGCGCGGATCCGGATGCGGATCCGGACGCGGATCCCGATGGGACGCCCGGCGAGGTGTCGTGACGTGTTCGATCGATCCCGTCGGGACCTGGCGGTCGCGGCGGTCCAGTACGGGCTCGGGATCACGGCGCTCGGATGGGTGTTGTCGCAGGTCGCGTTCGGGACGGTCCTCGGTCACCTCGGCGGGCTCGACGCGCGGGCGCTCGCCGCCATCGCGGCGGTCTCGATCATCGGCCTGATCGGCCGCGTCTACACGTGGCAGGTGCTGATGGCCCGCGTCGGCGCGGGATCGTTTCGCGCCGCCGCCAGCGTCGACCTTGCGGTGTACTTCCTCAACCAGCTGCTTCCCTCGCGGCTCTCGGGGCGGGTGGCCGCGCCGTTCGTCCTGCGGAGCCGGACCGGAATGGCGTACGCCGACGGCGCCTCCGTCTCGGGGGTTCACACCGGGATCTACGCGGTGCTGTACGGCGTCGTCGCCGCGGCCGGCGTCGTCGCCGCGGCACCCCGGCTCCCGCGGGGGATCCTCCTGCTGCTCGCGCTCTCGACCGGTCTCTACCTCGCGGCGGGCGGGACGGTGTTGCTCGCGGGGATCAACCTTCCCCTGCTGGACCGGCTGGTCGACGCGCTCGAGGCGATCGTCGCACGCGTCCCGCGCGTCGGCCCCGCGGCCGCCGAGCGCGTCGCGGGGCTGCGCGAGTTCACCGCCGCCGCCAGCGCCTCCTTCCGTCGGCTCGCGGTCGACCCCGTTCTCTGGGCGAAGTACGCCCTCGGGTGGGTCGCCTTCGCGGTCGTCGCGCCGGGGGGTCGCGTGCTGGTCCTGCTGGCGGCGTTCGGCGCGCCCGTCGAGCCGGCCCTGCTGTGGCTGTGGCCCCTCTACCTGGTCGCGGCCTACAGCGTGACGCTGCTTCCCCTGACGCCCGGGGGGATCGGCGTCACCGAGGCGACGACGACCGTCGTGTTTGTGGCGCTCGGGGTGCCGGAGGCCGTCGCGGTGTCCGTGGTGCTCGTGGACCGATTCCTCGGCGTCTACCTCCCCGCACTGGCCGGGTGGTACCCCGCGATGGCGGTGGACCGGAACGAGCTGACGGCCGGGGAGTGAGACCGTCGGACGAAACCCTCGCGGATCTTCGGGATGTTCGCCCGCCTCACAGCGGCGGGTTCCGCGTGCTCTCGCACTCGCCGGTCCGTTCGAGGATCAGGGTGTACTGGTTCGCCCGCAGCTCCTGTTCGTCGGCGTACTGGTCGGTCTGTGGAACGACGCCGTAGCGCAGCAGGTCCGTGGCCGACCCCGGGGTCGCGCGCTCGGGGACGAAGCCCGGCGGCCGCGGGCCGAACTCGGCGGCGATCTCGTAGTTCGTCTCCCCGCCGAGCAGGTCCTCGACGTAGGCGCCGGTGTACCCGCCATTGCGGTAGTAGGTGCCCTCCTTCAGGAACAGCAGATCGCGGTAGCCCAGCTGGATGTAGGTCGGACAGTGCACCGCCTCGTCCTCGGAGAGTCCGACGTGGTTTACCCGCATCCCGTACGGCACCGCGGTGTCCTGGAAGTCGACGCGGTAGGTCTCGACGGTGTCGTCCGGACCGGCCTCCTGCGTCAGCCAGTCCTCGGCGTTGTCGCGGGGCATGTCCGCGTACCCGGCGACGCCCACGCCCGCATACAGCCCGGTCGCGAGCAGCAGCACCGCCACCAGCGGTCGAGCGATCGGCGGGCGGGCCTCGCGCAGGGCGAGGAGGCGGTCCGCCACGAGCAGCGCGATCAGCGGGAACGTCGGCAGTAGGTGGTGGACGCGGAAGTCGTGCCACCCCGCGAAGAGGACGAGGTAGCCGAACAGCGCGGTCAGCACCACCATCGTTGCATCGACGCCCTCGCGCCGCGTCCGCAGCGAGGCGATGCTTGCGAGGGTGCCGACGAGGCCCGCGAGCAACAGCGGGAGCGAGAGCCCGCTCAGGTACCCCCGCAGGAACCACCACCAGATCGGCGCGGTGGGGCCGGTGGTGTGGCTCGCGCGCGCGGTTGATCCGGCGAATATTCGGTCGATCACGAGCCCGACCTCCCCGACCAGCGCGGTCGGGAAGCCCAGGACGATACAGACGACGCCCGCGAGCGCGCCCCCGGCGAAGAGCCGCGGGCGCCACAGAGCTCCCCGCCAGTCCCCGCCCGAGGCGGCGACGTGTCGCGCCCGGAGCACGTAGGCGGCGCCGACGACGAGGACGACCGGGGCCGCCGTGAGCTTGAACGCGATCGCGATCCCGCCGGCGGCGCCCGCGAGGACGACCAGCGCCCGGTCGTCGGTCTGCACGTAGCGCAGCGACAGATACACCGCCAGCAGGACGAACCAGAGCGCGGGCATGTCCTCCCCGCCCTCGTGGGCGATCGTGAGGAAGCCGAACGTGAGCGTCAGCAGGAGCGCCGCGAGCCGCCCCGCGGGCCGCCCGTGGGCGGCCGCCCCGATGCGGTAGGTGAGGTAGACGGCGCCGACCGCGAACGCGACGTTCGTCAGCCGGACGAGGAGGATCGACGCGGTCCACAGCCACTCGGGCAGCGCCTGCCAGGCCGCGTAGAAGCCGAACGCGTCGCTGGGGACCCCGAGATCGGCGAGCGCGCCGAGGTCGCCGAGCACCCACGCCGCGAGCACGACCGGCGCCAGCACCACCGCGTAGAGGTGGACCGTCGCGCCGAACGGGACGCGGCTCCAGGCGACGCCCTCGCGCAGCGACGCGAGGCTCGGATCGTCGATCACGCGCCCGTAGGCCACGAGGACGTCGAGGATCCGGCTCTTCTCGTCGCGTGTCGCGAAGTTGGGGACCCGGTGGTGGATCCAGAACCCGCACAGGACGACCGCCAGGACGAGGAGATACGGGAGGTACGGGTCCTCGCGCAGATCCGACCGAACCCGTGCGACCGCACGACGGAGGAGGGAGGCGGGAGCGCGGAGGGAAAGCGGAACGCGGCGGGAGCTGGTCACGCGACGCCGTATCGGCTCCAGCGACAAATGGTTGTCCGCTTGCGGTCGTGGCGATCCGGTCGGTAATCAGGACCGTCCTCTCAGTCCACGGTTTGTGGCGCGACGCGGTCCACGAGGCCATCGAAATCGTCGTCGAAGCTCATCACGGCGTCGATATCGTGGCGTCGACAGAGCGCGATCGTCGTCGCGTCCGTGAAACTCAACGCCTGATCATCGTACCGCTCGAAGACGTCGACCGCGTCCTCGAAGACCGCTTGTGAGACGTGCAGGATATCGTATACGTGTGGGTACGATTCCGCGCCGCGGAGTTTCGCTCCGAGGTGTTTCGCCGGGGTGAACGATCCGCCCCGTTTCAACGTGAGCGTCACCGCCTCGTCGTAGATGTAGTCGCTGATGTACGGCTGTCCGAACGCACCGTCAAACACCGCCTCCAGCGCGGTGGTCGCTGCCGTGTGCCGTGACGCGTCGAGGTCGTGGTCCGCGTACAGCACGCCGGTATCGAGGCAGATCGTCATCCGTAAAGCACGTCGTCGACGTCCCGTTCCTCGGCGTCCACGCCGGAGTGAAACCGGTTGCGCTCCATCGCCTCCTTTTCGGCGGTGGTGAGGGGAACCGACGACTCCCGGAAGGAGTCGATCACGTCCTCACGCGACTCGTACGCCTCATCGATGAGCCGTGTCAACAGCTCCTGCTGTGTAACGTTGTGACCCGTTTCCAGCCGGATCTCCGCCTGCAACTCCTCCAGACGGGATTTGGCGTCGTCGTGTACTTTGACCGCCGTCGTCATACGTATGAGTTACGTTCGCTACGTGGTAAACGTTTCCACCAGCCGGGCTCCGCCGCGTGGAACCGACGTCGCAATTCGGGCGGGAGGCGGTTTCGGTCTGGAGTCCGTCTCGTCGATCGACGGGCCCACCGCTCGAACACGGTCACACCACTATTCCGTTGACGCGTCGTCGATCTCGCGGGACTTGATCGATGACGATCGTTCGGATGGACACACCCCACCGTGTCACGTGTTCTGCGTCGATCGATAACTTCGTCACTCTCACACGGACACACCACCGTTTCGTGTGAAGAATCGCGTTCCACGGGCTGTTGCCCGCGAATCGTCGTGGAGACACACCACTATTTCGCGTGACGCGTCGTCGATCGTCCGGGCCTGGTCGACGACGATCGTCGGGTCGGTTCGAGCCGGATGGGGTACGCCGTCGCTTCACGACGTGATGTACGCCACGACGCAGTCGACCGCTCGATCCACGACGTCCTCGCGAAGCGTGCCCTGTCGATAGTCGATCCACTCCGTTTTGACGGCGTTCACGGACCACGGCATGATCGAACTCGCTTCGGGAGCACCTCCAGCCAGCCAGTGAGCGTCCTCGAGGGGGATCCGTTCGTCGTGCCACGTTCGCGTGGTCAGCGCGAGTGCGATGTACTGTTCGGCATGAAACGGCGTCTCGTCGGTACTGATGACGAGGAACGGACGACCCGCCGACTCGTCGTCTTTGAACGGATCGGTTGCGATCACCACGTCCCCGCGTTCCCAACTCATTCGGGTCGGTCCGTCACAGCGTGATCTCGCCACTCCTCGAGGTCTTCCGCGCCGAACCGGTCGTCGAGGGCGTCCATGTTCCGGTGGAACCGAAACGCGTCCCGGACCGCCTGCTCGTCACCGATCGCCCAGTAGTCTCCCTTGTGTTCGACGAGGTCCCGTTCCCGAAGTCGGCGAAGCACGGTGCCGATGGAGGCCCGCTTCACTCCCGTCCCCTCCGCGATCTCGGAGGGCGTAAACGCCTTGTCGTCGTTCCGGTAGAGGAACCGGACGACCCGCTCGGCGTTCGTCACCGCCGTGAGTTCCTCGTCGGCGGACTCGGTGAACGTCTCGATGTCGATCGGCATACCTGTCAGTACTGTCCGTAGTGTCATAACTGTTCCTTCGTCACGCAACTCGGATGACGACGCGTTCGAGCTCGACGCGAGCCCCAGGACTCCGGGACCCACCCTCACCCCACCGCTTCCGCTGTTAGCGAGGAGTGATCAGTCCATCAGCGGAACCAGTGGGGTGCGTCGAGAAGCAGATCCCCGATCGCTACCGTATCGCACTCACAGGGACACACACCACCGTGTCATCTGTTCTGCGTCGATCGACGTCCCTCCTCGGACACAGACACACCACTGTTTCGAGTGAAGCGTTGCTGACGAAGCCCACGTAATCGACGAGCAGATCGAGGTCCTTCACCACCGTCCCGCAGCTGTATGGTGTGGGTATGCGACTGCCGGGTGACGACGTGTTCCGGATGTGAACGCGAGTCCCAGGACTTCGGGACCCACCCTCACCCCACCACTTCCGCTGTTAGCGAGGAGTGATCAGTCCATCAGCGGAACCAGTGGGGTGCGTCGAGAAGCAGATCCCCGATCGCTACCGTATCGCACACACAGGGACACACCCCACCGTGTCACGTGTTCCGCGTCGATCGACGTCCCTCCTCGGACACAGACACACCACCCTTTCGAGTGAAGCGCCCCTGATCGCGTCGCCCCGGACCGATGCCGATCGAACACGGACACACCCCACCGTGTCACGTGTTCTGCGTCGATCGACAGCCTCGCCATATGCACACGAACACACCACCCTTTCGAGTGACGCATTGCCGACGAAGCCCACGCGATCGACGAGCAGATCGAGGTTCTTCACCACCGTCCCACAGCTGTATGGTGTCGGTATGCGACTGCCGGGTGACGACGTGTTCCGGACGTGAACGCGAGTCCCAGGATTCCGGGACCCACCCTCACCCCACTGCTTCCGCTGTTGGCGCACGAACACGGGGAGGGGTGGACGGACGAACCGTCTCGTGACGGTTTCCAGTGTGGGTAGTGGGGCGTTCGTCCCCGAACAGTCAGTATGATACTCACAGTCTCACCCCACCCCATCTCACCCCACCCCACCCCACCGCTTCCGCTGTTAG
>NZ_JARANU010000031.1:0-8374 GCF_029889855.1 Halopenitus sp. POP-27
CGTCGGTAGTGTCATATGTGTAAAACCTACATCATTCCGCCACCCCACATCCCGCCCATCATCGGCCCGAAACCCATCATCCCGAATCCCATGAGGAACACCGGGGCGATCAGGACCACGCCGATGAGTATGAGCACGAGCGGTACAAGCGGTGTGTCGTCGGTGGTGTTGGTCATCTTTGGATCCTCCCGGAGTACAGGTGAAGATACGGTGTCGAGGTTCAATGTGGTTTCGGCTTCGAATCGTGTCTGAACGGTGTGGTTAGCGTTTGATACTGAATTGTAATCGGCGATCGATGGCGGGTTGTAAACCGCGTTCGATGGTCGGCGCCCGCCAGACCGACGTCGAGGGTCGTAGACCGATCGACGTTCCGTCCGAGCAACGTTCTCCGCTCGATCGACGCCGCTCGACGGATCAACCACCGCCACGAGGTTAAGTCCATCCGGCGATGAGGGACCGTATGCCAAGCGATCGAGTCACGGTCTCCCTCGACGACGACACCAGGGAGACGTTGCAACGGTTACACGACCAAAGCGACGAGAGCCGAAGCGAACTGATCCGGCAGGCGATCGCGTTCTACGCGGCGAATTTCGATTCGGCGACCGCAAGCGACAGCGACCACCTCCAGACGTACTACGAGATGCTGTCGACGGGCGAGCACGTGCTCTTGGACATCGATCTCCTGCATGCGCTGTTGGGCCGGATCGACGACCCCGAAACCCGGGACGACGAGTTCCTCGACACGATCGATCAGGTGGCCAACTACCACGCCCAGGAGTACGCCGACCGGTTCGACTCGCTCGGGGACGTCCTCGAGTGGCTGTCGCTGTGCGGATTTCTGACGGTCAGACGGGCCGAAGCGGGGAGTTACCACGTCGTGTTTCCCTCCGAACAGCTGCGGTGGTTCATGGTCCGGTTCATTCGGGGAAGCGTCGCGGACCTTCCGTTCGAGATCGAGATCGAGGAGAGCGTCTCGAAGGTGCTGTTGACCGAGCGGGAGGAGGAAGCACCACGAGACGAGTGAGTGCGGGGGGGATCGACCCGGAGGATCGGACCGAACTCGCCCCGACGACGACACGGATCATACGTGGACATATCTGACGCGGTGGCTGATCCGTATCCACATACGACTGATGATCCGCGTACACAGAGCTCTTAACAGTGTTTATCCCCGTTCGTTGGAATCGTGTCACTAGATGTCAAAACGATCATTGATGAACGTTGTCCGTCGTCTCAAAGCCGTCGGCCCGGGAGCGATGGTCGCCGCCGCGTTCATCGGCCCGGGGACGGTCACGACCGCAAGCGTCACCGGTGCCGAGTTCGGCTACGCGCTCCTGTGGACGATCGCCTTCTCGATCGGCGCGACGATCGTGTTACAGGAAATGAGCGCACGGCTCGGCCTCGTCTCGGGTGAGGGGCTCGGCGAGGCGCTGCGCGAGCGCTTCGACACCCGGATCGTCGAGTTCGTGAGCATCGTCCTCGTCGTGGGGGCGATCGGCGTCGGAACCGCCGCCTACGAGGCCGGAAACATCCTCGGCGGGGCGGCGGGACTCGCGACGATCACGGGGATCGACGCGACCGTCTGGGGCGTCCTGATGGGGGGCGTCGCCGGCGGCCTCCTGTATACGGGGCGGTACAAGCTGATCGAGCGGGCGCTCGTCGGCCTCGTGGTCGTGATGGCCCTCTCGTTCGTCGCGTCGGCGATCCTGATCGGCCCCGATCCGGCCGCGATCGCGGCCGGCTTCGTCCCCGGAATCCCGTCCGGGTCGCTGTACCTCATCACCGGCCTCATCGGAACGACGATCGTGGGCTACAACCTGTTCCTGCACGCGAGCAACGTCCAGGAACGGTGGGATGGAGCCGCCGATATCGGTCGCTCACGCGTCGACACGGTCCTCTCGATCGCCGTCGGGGGCCTCATCACGATCACGATCATGGTGACCGCGGCGGCGGCGTTCGAGCCGGGGACGCAGATAAACGACGTCGGCCGAATGGCCGAACAGCTCCGGCCGCTCGCGGGCCCGTACGCGAAGCTGTTCTTCAGCATCGGGCTGTTCGCCGCCGGGTTCACGAGCGCGACGACGGCACCGCTTGCGGGTGCGTGGGCGACCACGGGCGCGCTCGGCTGGGATTCGGACATGAAGAGCACGCGGTTCCGTGCCGTCTGGGGCACGATCCTCGGCGTCGGCGTCCTCTCGGTGCTGCTTGGCGGGAGCCCCGTCGAGATCATCGTGTTCGCGCAGGTGGTCAACGGGATCCTGCTGCCGATCGTCGCGGTCTTCCTGATCTACGCGATGAACCAGGAGGACCTCCTGGGCGAGTACACGAACGGATCGATAGCGAACGTGCTCGGTGCGATCGTGACGATCATCGTCGTCTGGCTCGGCGTCCGAACGCTGCTCGACGTCACGGGGGTGCTGTAGATGGCGGACCGACGGATCGGCGTCGACGTCGGCGGCACGTTCACCGACGTGGTGCTCTCGCTCGAGGACGAGCTCGTCACGGCGAAGGTTCCGAGCACCGCCGACCAGAGCGAGGGCGTGATAACGGGCATCGAGAAGGCCTGCAAGGAGGCCGGGATCGCCCCCGAGACCGTCGACGAGTTCTCCCACGCGATGACCGTCTCGGTCAACGCGTTGCTCGAGGACGACGGCGCACGGACCGCGCTGGTGACGACGGACGGGTTCCGGGACGTCCTCGAGATCGGCCGGCAAGCGCGCCCGTCGCTGTACGACCTCGACGCCGAGAAGCCGACGCCGCTCGTGCCAAGACGCCGCCGGTTCGAGGTGTCCGAGCGGGCGACGCCGGACGGGATCGAAGAGCCCGTCGACGACGACGAGGTTCGGGAGATCGCCGAGGCGATCCGCGAGACGGGTGCCGAGTCGGTCGCCGTCTCACTCGTGCACGCCTACGCACACCCAGAGAACGAAACGCGCGTCGCGGACGTGCTGCGATCGGAGCTCGACGTGCCCGTGTCGGCCTCACACGAGGTCCTCGCCGAGTTCCGCGAGTACGAGCGGACGTCGACGACCGCCGTCGACGCGTACGTGCGGCCGGCGATCGACCGCTACCTCAGCAACCTGACCGAGCGGGCACGCGATCTCGGCGTCCCGCAACCGCGGATCATGCAGGCCAACGGCGGGATCACCGACGCCGAAACAGTCAGACGAAACGCCGTGACCACCGTCCTCTCGGGGCCGGCCGCCGGCGTCGTCGGGGCGAGTTCGATGGCGGCCGGCGACGCCGGCAACGCTGCTGACGACACCGGCGGCAACGGCAACGCTACCGATGGCGACGACGCTACCACCCCCACCGGCGACGAACGGGAAGGGCTGGTCACCTTCGACATGGGCGGCACCTCAAGCGACGTGAGCCTCGTTCGCGACGGCGCGGCCGAACGGACGACCGAAGCCGAGATCAACGACCGGCCGATCAGGACGCCGATGGTCGACGTCGAGACCGTGGGTGCCGGCGGCGGCTCGATCGCGTGGGTCGACGCCGGCGGCGCGCTCCGGATCGGGCCACGCTCCGCCGGATCCGATCCCGGCCCCGCCTGTTACGGCAATGGCGGGACGGAGCCGACCGTCACCGACGCGAACCTCGTGTTGGGCTACATCGGGTCGAGCACCAGCCTCGGCGGGGAGCTGTCGCTGGACGTGGCGGCCGCCCACGACGCTCTCGCGGGTCTCGCCGACGAGGCCGGCCTCGATAGTGCCCTGGCGGCCGCCCGCGGGGTGTACCGCGTCGCGAACGCGAACATGACCCGGGCGATCCGCTCCGTGACCGTCGAGCGGGGGTACGACCCGCGGCGGTTCGGCCTCGTCGCGTTCGGCGGTGCGGGACCGATGCACGCCGTCTCGATCGCGGACGGTCTCGACATCGATCGGGTGATCGTCCCGCGTGCATCCGGCGTCCTCTCGGCGTACGGCCTGCTTGCGGCCGACGAGAAGCGCGACGCGGTCCGGACGTACCAACGCCCGCTCGAGGCGGTCGATCCCGACGACGTCGACGACGTCTACGCCGACCTCTCCGAAACGCTGCTCGAGGAGGTGAGCGACCGCGAGGCCGCGACCGTGCAGTGCGCCGCGGATCTCAGGTATGCGGGCCAGAGCTTCGAGCTCACCGTGGACATCGATCGGCCGTTCGACGCCGAGACGGCGGGCGAGCGGTTCGCGGCCGCCCACGAATCGGCGTACGGCTACCGGGTCGACGAGCCGGTCGAGCTGGTGAACTGTCGCGTGACGGCGACGATCCCCCGGAGCGCGCCGTCGGTCGAACACGCCGGCGGCGGGGGCGAGCCCACCGAGACCCGCGAGGCGGTGTTCGACGACGGCGTGTACGAGACGACCGTGTACGATCGAAACGCGCTGCCGACGGACGGCCGGATCGCCGGGGCGTCGATCATCGAGGGCGCCGAAAGCACCATCGTCATCCCGCCGGGATGGACCGTCGGTGTTCGCCCCGACGGCGCGCTGATCGCGGAGGTGAACGAACAATGAACCCGACCGAGGAGACGAACGGAACACCGACCGAGGAGACGAACGGAACACCGACCGACGACGGAAACGTGACGACGACCGACGCGGCGACGGTTGAACGGAGCACCGACATCGATCCGGTGACTCTGGAGATCCTCCGCAACCAGCTGGAGAGCGTCGCCACCGAGATGGGCCACGTACTCATCCGTGGGGCCTACTCCCCGAACATCAAGGAGCGGCAGGACTGCTCGACGGCGCTGTTCGACGCCGCGGGTCGGCTGGTCGCACAGGCGGAACACATCCCGGTGCATCTCGGGGCGATGCCCGACGCGGTCGACGTCGTGCTTCAGCGGGACCCGAAGCCGGGCGACGTCTTCATCGTCAACGACCCCTTCGCCGGGGGAACCCACCTCCCCGACATCACGCTCGTCTCGACGATCGCGCCGAACGACGAGGTGATCGGCTTCGCGGTGTCGCGTGCACACCACGCCGACGTGGGCGGGAGCGCACCGGGCAGCATGCCCCCGGGCGCACGGGAGATCTACGAGGAGGGGCTCCGGCTGCCCGCGGTTCGACTCGTCGACGGCGGCGAGCCGAACGAGGCGGTCCACGAGCTGATCCGGGCCAACGTCCGGACGCCGGACGAGCGCGAGGCGGACCTCCGGGCGCAACGCGCCGCGAACGCGCGTGCGGAGGAACGGATCGGCGAGCTGCTCGACGAGCACGGGGAGACGCTGCTCGACGCCTTCGACGCGGTCATCGAGTACTCCCGCGAGCGTATCAAAGCGGCGCTCACGGACCTCCCGGACGGGACGTACCGGGCACGGGACGTTCTCGAAGGGGACGGCGTGACGGACGAGGACATCCCGATCGAGGTGGCCGTCACCATCGACGGCGCCTCGATCGACGTCGACTTCGCGGGCACCGCCGACCAGGTTGCGGGGAACCTGAACGCGCCGCGGTCGATCGCCAAAAGCGCGGTCTACTTCGTCGTCCGCGCGGTTACGGACCCGGACATCCCGCCCAATCACGGGTGTTACGAGCCGGTGAGCGTGTCCGTGCCCGACGGATCGGTGCTCGATCCCGACCCGCCGGCGGCGGTCGTCGGGGGCAACGTGGAGACGAGCCAGCGTGTCACGGACGTCACGCTTGCCGCCCTTGGCGAGGCGGTTCCGGACGTGGTTCCCGCCGGCAGTCAGGGAACGATGAACAACCTCATCATCGGCGACCGATCCGGGTCATTCACCTACTACGAGACGATCGGCGGCGGCTTCGGGGCACGTCCGAACGCGGACGGAATGGACGGCGTGCAGGTGGGAATGACGAACACCCTCAACACGCCGGTCGAGTCGATGGAGACGGAGTATCCGCTCCGGGTCGAGCGGTACGGGTTGCGCCCCGGAAGCGGCGGTGACGGCCGGTACCGCGGCGGGCTCGGCATCGAGCGAACCGTCACGGTCGAGACGGAGGCGACCGTGTCGCTGCTGACCGAACGCCGGCGGACGGCGCCCGCGGGGATCGACGGCGGCGAGGACGGCGCGACCGGAGAAAACCGCATCGACGGGGAGCCCGTCCCCGCGAAAGCCTCGGTCGACGTCGACGCCGGAACGACGGTCTCGATCCGAACGCCCGGCGGCGGCGGCCACGGCGATCCCGACGAGCGTGCGGCCGCGGCGCGGGAACGCGATCGGCTTGATGAGAAGGTACGCGACCAGCCGGACGAGCAGGTACGCGACCAGCCGGACGAGCAGGTACGCGACCAGCCGGACGAGCAGGCACGCGACCGGCGCGATGAGACGACCGACGATCGATCCGACGGGACGGTGGACGACCGATGACGTGCCTCGGCGTCGTCGTTCCCTCCTCGAACACGACCGTCGAGCCGGAGTTTCGGGCGGTGCTCCCGGACGACTGCACGGTCCACGCCGCACGGGTCCCGCTCGAGGACGTCACGGCCGACGAACTCGAGGAGATGGCCGACCACGCCGAACGCGCCGCATCGCTGCTCGCGGACGCGTCGGTTGACGGCGTCGCCTACGCCTGCACGACGGGAAGCCTCATCCACGGGTCCGGGTTCGATACGCGACTCGAGTCCCGACTGTCCGAGGCCGCCGGCGTCCCGGCGACCGCAACCGCTCGCTCCGTCGTCAGGGCGCTTTCGGCGCTCGAGGTCGACCGGGTCGCCGTCGCGACGCCTTACACCGCGACGCTGGATCGGATGGAGCGGGAGTTCCTGACCGACAACGGGATCGAGGTGGTCTCGATCGACGGCCGCGGGCTCGTCGAGAACACGGCGATCGGGGCGTTGGACCCCGCCGACGCGGAGGACCACGGCCGAGCGGTCCTGTCCGCCACACCGGATGCAGACGCGCTGTTCATCTCGTGTACGAACTACCGATCCATCCAGGCGTTGGCGTCGCTCGAGGCGGCGTTCGATCTGCCGGTCGTCTCGAGCAACGCGGCGACGATCTGGGACCTCTGTACCAGAGTCGGAGTCCGACCGGACCTTGACGTCCGGCTGGCGGAGACCGGGTGAAATCGGCGGTCACGTTCACGCATCGCCGTCGTTTCCGTGATCGTCGCCACCATCGTCACCACCGACGTCGCCGACGCGTTCGATCGTGAGGTGGACGAGGACGCCGAGGAGGAACGCGACGCCGAGGTTGACGACGAGCGCCGCGAGGCCGATCCCGACCGACAGCGCAAGGTTCGAGGACTGCCGGACGCTCCCGGCGAGCGACACCGAGACGACCGCGAGCAGCGTTCCGAGCAGCGCGAGCGGGAAGGCGGCGAGCAGGCTCGCGGCCGCGAACGGTGCCGCGAGGAGGTAGCCGATCCCGAGGATCACGTTCGCGCCGCCGGTCCGGGCGCCGAAGGCGTGTTTGCCGGCCACGCCGTCACAGCCGTGACACATCGGGATGCCGCCGATCGGCACGGCGAGGAGATTCATCACCCCCATACTGGTCGAGAGATCGTCCGGGGGGACCTCGACGTCGAACCGGTCGGCGAACAGCAACGAGGTCGCGAGGGCGGCGTTACCGACCGTCATCGCGAGCTGCGCGATCATCCCCTCGGCCGCCTCCCGCGTGGCTCCCGCAGCGAACGCGGGCAGCGGCGGGGCGCCCGGCAGCGTCGGGGTCGGCACGCCCGCGACCCACACCGCGGCGCCGACCCCCGCGAGGAGGACCGCGAGCGCGCTCGCGTTCCCGTACCCGACCGCGACCGCGACGACCGCGATCGCCAGGCCGGCGCCGGCGACGGCCGGATCCGCCACGGCGAGCCCGATCGCCGTCTCGAACAGGATCAGCCCGACCGCCAGCTGGACGCCGCGGACGACCGGCTCGCCGATCCATCGCTCGACGGCCGCGAGCGTTCCCGATCCCCCGATGACGAGGAGGACGACGCCGAGTACGAGTCCCGAGAGGGCCAACTCGGCGTAGCTCAACGCGCCGGCGACGCCGAGCGCGGCCAGCGCCTTCATCGGCTCGACGGAGACCGGCAGCCCGTAGACGACGCCCCAGACGATCTGGAAGACGCCGAACGCGAGGAGGACGTGCGGCAGGGAGACGTCAGTCACCACTGCGAGCGCAACGACGAGGGGGAGAACCGTAATCGAATCACCTATCGCACCCGTCAGCTCGTTCGCGGAGAACGAGAGCCGATGCCGGTCGCGATCGTGGAGTATATCGGCCACCAAACGGCTGTACACGCCAAATAGACTTGAACGTGTTCGGAAACCGTTCGGCGTCACGAACCAACGTGATGAAACCATTTTTGAATACACCCCACACACGGCACCCACCCAGCATCCACCCGGCACGCATCCAGTACCCCAACAGCATCCACCCATCATTCTCAAATACACGTAGACGAGCACACAAGACAGGCATAAAGCG
>NZ_JARANU010000032.1:0-7968 GCF_029889855.1 Halopenitus sp. POP-27
TCCCTTCTCATCTTTTTTACTCAATCTCTACCAAACCTTAACAATGTACAAAACCCTCATCATTTCCTACTCCCACGCCAACTCCGACACCAACGCCGACGCCCACACCAACCCCAGCTCCAACGCCAACCTCAACACCAACTCCGTCACCGATCCACGTACCGACAACCCCATCGACGCCGGAGACGGAAACGCCGGGATCGACATCCACTGAAACGCCCGTCTCGTTACCGGAGACCACACCTGCTGACGGAGGGGAACCCACTGCGGCCCCTCGTGGCGGATATACTGGTGGTGCTGCGGATCGCGACACCCGGTCGGCCGACGGTCGTGACGGTGAGAACGGGTCGGCTCCCGGACGTGATCCAGTCGGCTCCGAATCGGTGTCGCTCGCCGACCCCACCATCGACGCCACCGCCGGTGGCATCGTCGAGCTCACGGTCACGGCGGCCGGGACGGCAGCTGACGGGGTGACCGGGAATACACCCGGCGCCACGCTCGTCATCGGGAACGAGACGGTCGGCTACGAGGCGACGGTCCGGATCACGGAGTTCGGATCGGCGTCGTCGACCACGCTGCGCGTCAACACCGCTACCGCGGGAACGACGGCCGGTCCCGTCGTTACACTGGCGCCGGTGTCAGCCGATGTCGGGGCGGCGATCGACTTCGATCCGGAAACCGACCAATCGTTCCGCTCCGGCGGCCTCACGGCCGGCGAGTACCCGATAGCCGTTTCCGCCGTGTCGGATCCCGAGACGACCGCGGGCGTGTCCGAAGCCGACGGCGTGCTCACGCTGACACCGGCGAGCGAGGGCTCCGCTTCGAGTTGGACCACGACCGCCGGGACGGCCCGATCGATACTCGCGGCCGAGACGCCGGCGACGGCGCTTTCGACCGCCGTCGAACGGGGAGCAGTCACTCGAACCGACGCCGTCGCGGCCGGCGACGTGGCCGTCTTCAGGGTCGAGTCCGCCGGCGTGTCGGGCCCCCTGGCGCTTGCGGACCGACGGCGTCCGGACGTCGGGCCACGTGACCGGTTCGGTATGCTCACGGGCCGTGACGGAGCGAGCGACACGCCGGACGCCGAGCCGGCGTTCGATACGCCCCCGATCGCGGTGACGGCGACTGAACGGTCCCAACGAGCCGAACGAAGCGGCCAGATCGAACACGGCGGCGCAACCGCGTCGCGGGCGATCGATGTGGGCGCGAGCACGCTCGGAATCGTGCTCGATCGGGGCGGCGATGGGGTCGCGCTGTTCGTCGAGACCGATACGCTTCGGTTCGCGAACGGCTCGGCGGTCGATCCGAGCCTTGCGCCGGCGCTCGAACTCGGGATCAGTACGGCCGACTCGCCCTCGTCGGAGTCGGGTGGGGGCACCGGTGACGCCGACGACGCCGGAGACACCGACGATCCGGGTTCCGATCTGCCCGCCAGCATCGAGCCCGTCGCCACCGGACGTACGCCGGCTATCGGATCGATGCAGGGGCCGGTCGTCGCCGTGGACCGATCGCCCGTCACCGGGGCGGGATCCATCGTCACCGTGGATCGCTCCCCGATCGGCGGGTCCGTCGCGGGTGTGGGCCAGGCTGGAGCGATCGGCTGGACGCCGACGCGATCACGTGCTCCCGGATCGTCACCCGACGCCAACGGTAGGCAGTCGATCGCGGTGGATGAGGACACCGATGCGGAGGGTGGAGCGATGGACACCGATACCGCGGTGGAAACCCACGAGGAGGCGGACGTGACGACCGGGGTCACCGTCGTCGAGCGCGACGCGACGTTCACGGCCGATCCCTATGACGCACACGCCGCCCCGGACCAGTCGTTCACGGGCACGACGACCCTCGCGCCCGGGACCGAGTTCACGGTTCGGCTTCAGTCGACCGACGAACCAGCACCCGAGCTCCGGGCCGTGGACGAGGGCGTTCGCGTCCGTGAGGACGGTACCTGGACGTCGACGCTCGACCTCACGGCCGGCTCCGTCGGCGACCGATACCGCGTGTCGATCCACGACGCGAACCTCTCTCCTCGTCCGACGGTTGACGGGCAGCTCCGTGGGCTTGAGACGCCCGATGCGGCGGCGACTGTGACTCCCGATGACGCCACCGTCGACGGCGACACGACTCCCACAGGCGGGGCCGATGGCGCGACCGATAGCCCGCCAACGGCCGGCGATCGCGACACCGGGCCTGGCGGGGCGAGTGACGATGGTGGACCGGGCGGTGCGGTCGGTGACGTCGTCGAGACGGTCGGCGAAACGGTCATCGAGACGGTCGGCAGCTCGGTCGGTGGTGACCTGGTCGATCTGATCGGGGACATCGACGTCGGTGCATCGATCGAGTCGATCCTGGCGACGCTCCGATCGGGATCGATCGGGGTGATCCTCGGCGCACTCGGCACGGTTCGTGACCGGATCGCCATCGACGCGATCGCCTCCGCGATCAGCGTCGCGCTGTTCGCCTTCGCGACGTACCGGCGCGTTCGCTAGGCGTCGCCGATCGGTTCCCGATCGTCCCCAACGGCAAGGGCTTTACCCGGCGATCCCGTTTTCGGTGGTGTATGATCGCCGCGATCGGCCAGTCGGCGCTCTCGATGCTGCCCGATACGTTCACGTTCGCGTGGGTCGTCGCCGTCCTGTTCGTGATCGGTGCTCTCCTCGACCGCCGTGGGCACTCGCTCGGGCGACCGTTCGCGGCGGGCACGTGGGTGTTGTTCGGGCTCTTCTGGCTCACGATGGTGCCCTATTTCGCCCTCGAACACCAGAGCTACGTCGAGAGCATCCTGTCGCTTATCGCCGTTCCGGCGTGTACCTACGCCGGCTACCTGCTCCACCGCGGCCGCGGATCCCTGTTCGTGTTGACTCGTGCGGTCGCCGGGATGCTGTTCATCTATCTCCCGTTCGAGACGGTTCCCGCGGTGACCGTCGGCGGGATCACCCTTCCGGAACCCAAGCGGGTGTTCATCGAGATCGTGGCCGCCCAGACGGCTGCGGCGATGGACCTCCTCGGATACGCGCCGACGATGATCGAGAGCTCGGAGGGCTTTCTGGCAACCTTTCGGTGGGTCTACGGCCCCGAAGAGCAGATCATTCTCGTCTCAGTCGTGCTCGCGTGTACCGGAATCGGGAGCATGGCGATCTTCGGCGGGCTCATCGCGGCCGTCGACGCCCCGATCTCGCGGAAGCTCCGCGGACTCGCGGTCTCGATTCCCCTCATCTACGTGTTGAACATCGCCCGGACGACGTTCATCACGATCGTCACCGGCAACCAGTACATGCACTGGCAGCCCGAGCTCGTGATGGCGATGTTCGGCGCCAGCGACCCCTACCGCGTGTCCTTTTTTGTCTCCGACCGGATCCTCAGCCAGCTGCTCGCCGTCGTCGCGCTCGTCGGGATCACCTACCTCGTAGCCCGCCAGCTACCGGAGCTCGTCGTCGTTCTCGAGGACGTCCTCTACGTGTTGACCGGCGAGGAACACGACCTGCTCGCGGCGCTCGATCTCCCGCGGGAACCGACGAACGTCGATCGGTAGCGACTCTCCACCGGTGAGTCCCTCCGACCGGCAACGACATTCGACCGGGGACCGCTCCGGCCCTGGGACGTTTTTGTGGGTCCGCTGCGAACGCTGGGTATGGATGACTCCGAGATGGCGGTCACAGTGGTCGGCGCGGGACCTGCCGGGCTCGTGGCCGCCGCGCGGCTCGCCGAGGCGGGTGCCGACGTCACCGTCCTCGAACGCGAGGGGACCGTCGGCGGGCGCGTCCGCAGCCGGACCGTCGACGGATTCACGATCGACCGCGGGTTCCAGGTGCTCTTCGACTCCTACCCGGCCGCTCGCGCCGAACTCGACCTCGAGGCGCTCGACCTCCGGGCGTTCGCACCCGGCGCCGTGATCTGCCGGCCGGGATCGCGATCGACGCTCGCGGATCCGTTCCGCGATCCGCGGGCAGCCCTCGAGTCGGCGTTCTCGCGGGAGATACCGTTCGCCGACAAGCTCCGAACCCTCCGACTGAAACGCGAGCTGGCCACCGGGTCCGGCTCCGAGTCCGACGTCGATCCCGACTCCGAACCCGACCCGGTCGACGGATTCGGGTTTATAAGAACCGCCGGCACCGACGAATCGATCCGGTCGTTCCTGCAGGAACGTGGCTTCTCCGAGACGTATTTGGACCGGTTCGTCGCCCCCTTTTACGGCGGCATTACCCTCGACCGGTCGCTGTCGAGCTCCGCACGCGTCTTTCGGGAGACCTTCCACGCGATGAGCGAGGGCCGAACCGTCGTCCCGGCGGACGGGATGGGCGCCATCACCCGGCAGCTCGCCGGGCGAGCTCGGGATGCCGGCTGCTCGATCCGTCTCGAAACGACCGTCGAGGAGCTGACGATCGAGGGGTCGGCGGTCGGGGAGTCGCGAGGTGGAGGATCGGCGACAGGTGGCGTGAATCCGGACGATGATGGCGTCCGACTGCGTCTCGCGGACGGCTCGGAGACGGTCGCCGACGCGGCGGTCGTCGCGACGTCGCCGCCGGAAGCCCGCCGGCTCACGGATGTCGAGTCGATACCGACCACCGGTGTCGGCTGCGTCACGCAGTGGTACACGCTCCCGCCCGGACGGTCGCTCGGAACTGGCCCCCGGATCCTGTTGAACGCCGGCGGCGATCGTCCGAACACGGTCGCCCCGCTTGGCGCGGTCGCCCCGGAGTACGCCCCCGAGGACCGGACGCTGCTCGCGGCCACGTTCGTCGACGACGATGCGTTCGATCGCGACGACGCGACGCTTGCCGCCGAGACCGAGCGCGCGCTCGCGTCCTGGTTCCCCGAGCGTTCGCTCGACGGGCTGGAACCCCTCGTGACCGACCGAACCCCGTTCGCGCAGTTCGCGCAACCGCCCGGATTCCGGGAGACGCTTCCGGCTCCCGACGCACCCGAGGGACCGGTCGTGCTCGCCGGTGAGTACACCGACTGGTCGTCCATCCAGGGTGCGCTCGCGAGCGGGCGGCGGGCGAGCGAGATCGTTCTCGGAGCGGTGGATCCCTGACCGGCGTCGGCCCTCGTGGAGGCCGAGGACACGATCGGTATATCGCTGTTCGATCGGCCGAGGATCGAGTATCGTGCTACCGACGCCCTCGGGTCGTGCGTCGCCCGTTGGCAGTCGCCGTGGGACCCCGTGATCGGCGACCCGCGGCTCGAGGCTCCGTCTCGGCGGCGTCGTTCCTCCGTCGACAGTACTCGGTCGCGGTGGCGTACGCCGACCGAACCCGCCGAAACGCCGCCTCGTCGCCGCCCTGGTCCGGGTGGACGTCCTTCACGCGATCGCGATAGGCGCGTTTCACCGCGTCTTCGTCGCTCGAGCGCGGGATCTCCAGCTCCGCGAAGGCGGCTGCGACCGGGTCCTCACCGTGTCTGCCGGCCGTCCCGAACGCCCCGGCGATCCGGTCGCGATCCGAGTCATCAGTGGGACCGACATCCCGACCGTCGCCCGACCCGAACGTCGGCGTCTCCGGCGTGTCGAAGGGCAACCGGTCGCCGAGTCCACGACCGGGCAGCTCGTGTTCACAGAGGACGGCGGCGACGCCGGCGCGCTCGAGCCGGAAGAACTGCTGGGCATCGAACGTGATGGCGACCTCCCGGTCGGGGAGATAGAAGTCGACCGGGTCGTCGTGAACGGGATGGTCCTCCTGGAACCGTTCGCCGATCGCGGACAGGTACGACCGGATCTCGGTCCGACGCCTGGCGTCGCCGTCGATCGACACGCCGGACGTGGCTGCCGAGGACGCACCGCCGGCCGGTAACAGCCGATCGCCGAGATAAAAGAGGACCACGACGCCCCCCGTCGCGAGCAGTCCGACTCCGAGACCGATCAGGAGCCACGCCGGCAACGGAGGAATTGTGTCGACCACCACGGGTTGTCCCGGCGTAGTGCACGCACGGGGAAGAACCACTCGGCGGAGGCCTCTCGCATCCGCGCGAGAGAACGGGTCAGATCATATCGTTCTTCTTGAGTCCGGCGATGATGTCGTCGACGAACGCCTCGACGGACTCGTACGGAAACTCCTGCTCGCCGCCGAGTTTGGTGGCCAGCTCCATCGCGGTAAACCGCACGTCGCCGGCCTCGAAGGTCGTTCCCGGGCCGTTCGGCAGCGCCGGGACGAGGTCCATCTGGTTCTCGACGGGGAACTCCGCGCCTTCGAAGGCCTCGGTGAACTGTGCGCGAAGCTCGGATTCGACGTCAGTCATACGTGGGAGGTTTCCGAGCGAACGAAAAAGCGTTGTGGAACGGTGACCACCGATCAGACCGACGGAACCGGGTTCGTGAGGGCCTCGACGACCCGTACCGAGGTCCCCTTATGCGTGCCGGTCCGGTCGCGCACGTTGCGAGCAGTCACCCGGATCCGGTAGCTCTCGTCGGGTTCGAGCGCGGTCCCCGGCGGGACGACGATCGTCTCATCGGTGGTCTCGTACTCGCGATCGCCGACGATCTCGAGGCGTTTGCGGACGACCTCGTCACCGTCGCCGTCGACGACCGCGATGGTGACCGTATCGAGCGCGACCTGTGGATCGATGACCGACAGCGACCCGATCGCGAAGCGGTTGGTCTCAAGGCTAACGCGCGGGTCCTCAAAGGTCGTGATTCGGGGACCGCGACCTTCCGGGACGACGCGTCCCCACGGGACGTAGCGGTAGGCGGCGACGATGAGGCCGAGGGCGGTCAGCGACAGGAGCGTCTGCCAGATCAGCGTGCTGCCGATGCCCAGCGCCGAGAGCTCGGAGAAGACCGACCAGCCGGTCGCAACCGCGATCCGCTCAGTGGTCTCGGTAGCAGCCCCGTACTCGTCGGCGACGCGAACGTCGACGACGTGCTCGCCCGGTGCGAGCGACTGGGTGACCGTCTCGCCGGTTTTCGTGGTGCCGTCGGCGAACGTCCAGGTCACCGTGGCGTCACCGACCTCGTTCTCGACGTCCGCGGTCAGGGTCGCCATCTCGGCCGCCCGGTCGTACTCCGCGGAGACCTCCGCGGTCGGCACGTCGTTGGCGATGACCGTTCGGGTGGTCGAACTCTCGCGGCCGAGCGCGTCACGGACCGTGAGCCCGACGTCGTACTGGCCCGGTTCCGCGAAGGTGTACTCGAGCGTCCGGCCGCTCCGGGTGGTCCCATCCGGCAGCGTCCACTCGTAGGTGACGTCCGGGTCCACGAAGACCGCGAACGGGGAGAACCCGCGCGTGCGCGCCTCGACGACCACGGCATCCTCGGTCGTCTCCGTCACGGTGGTGTCGAGCAGCTCCCAGCCGTTCTCGGTCCGGTGGCCGAGCGTGGCGCCCGAGGGGTCGGCGTCGCCGAACTGATCGCGGTCGACGCGTAGCCGCACCGTTGCCGGGCGATCTCGGCGGCCATCCGACGGATCAATGTCAACCGCCCGCACGATCCGGTCCTGTTCGGCGATCCCGCTCGAGGCGCTGATCGTCGACCGTTCGCCCGAGAGTTCGGTCGGTTCCCCGGCGTTCGTCACGATGGTTCCTTTCTCGAGGTCGATCGCGTCTCCCTCGGAGCCGTCACTCTCGTCGTCGACCCCGTCGCCGTCCTCGTCCTCCGCCGTCGAGATCACCGCTCGCGGGTTGCCGTCCCTGGCGGTGGCGTCGATCGCGTCGAGGTCCTCGTTCGAGAGTTCCCGGACGGTGACCCCCGTATCGGCGTCGGACTCGCTCCCCTCGTCCCCCTCGCCGGTCGTATCGTCCGATTCGTCCTCGAACTCGACTGCCACGCCGGTCTCGGAGTCAATCACGTCCTCACCGGGGGCGTCGGCCTCAGACTCTCCCTCGCCCTCCTCGTCCGGTTCGGTCTGTTCGCCGTTCTCGTCTGGTGCGGTCTCGGTGGGGTCCTCGTCCGGCACGCCGCCGACGCTGTCAGATATGGCCAAAAGGCGCTGCCGTCGATACGCCGTGTGTGGCTCGGGGGGGTGGCGGGAACATAGA
>NZ_JARANU010000033.1:0-2048 GCF_029889855.1 Halopenitus sp. POP-27
TTTATATATTCAGGAGTCGGGCTGTCACTGTAGCGTGGTTTGTGTCATCTGTTGTCGGCTTCCTCCCCGACCTCAAGGGTTGGGGCATCCGCCTTGTACCGCCTGTGAATCGAAGGGGGACGCCAGGTTCCGCCGCAAACACACACCGAACCGTTTAGTCACCCGGGGTGTGATTCGGGGTCGTATGGACGAAACGACGAGTGAGGATCCGACCGCGGAGTTCGAGGGCGTGGGCTCGTCGGAGGGCCCACGGCTCGAGTTCTACGGCGGCCGGGGTGCCAGCGCGGCCCCGATCGTGTTCTTCGTCGGCTGGGCGATCGTTCAGACCGCCCTGTTGCGCGTGTCGGATACGACCGGACTGGTTGCGGGAATGTTGATCGGGCTCATCCTGGGAATGTTCCTCGTGAAGGGCTCGTGGAGCGACTACGCGAACACGATCTTCGAGGGGATGACCCAGCCGGTGGCGGTGACGGCCATCGTGGCGTGGATGTGGGCGGGGATGTTCACGGAGACGCTGCAAGCCGGCGGGCTCGTCTGGGTCGCCGACGTCGCCGGCGTCGGTGCCACCGCCTTCCCGGCGATCACGTTCGTGCTCGCGGCCGTGCTCGCGACCGGGATCGGGACCGGATACGGCACGAGCGTCGCGTTCGTCGGCCTGTTTTTCCCGGCGGGGATCCTGCTCGGCGCGAACCCGACGCTCACGTTCGGGGCGATCCTCTCGGGAGCGATCTTCGGCGACAACCTCGCGCCGGTCTCGGACACGACGATCGTCTCCGCCGTCACCCAGGACGCCGACATCGGCGGCGTCGTCGCCTCGCGATTTAAATACGCGATCGTCGCGGCCGCGATCGCGTTGCCGGCGTACGTCGTCGCCAGCGCGCTGTTGCCGGGACTCGACGTCGCCGGCGATCCGCGTGCGGTGCTCGTTCAGGGCGCCAATCCGATCGCGTTGATCCACCTCCTCTCGATGGGCGTCGTGATCGTCGCCGCGGTCGTCGGGCGCCACATCGTGGAGGCGATCTCGTGGGGGATCGTGCTCGCGGTTGGATTCAACTTGATGGCGGGGCTTTCCTCCGCGGCCGACATCCTCGTGTTCCGGGCGCCCGCCGACGCGCCGGCGGCCGACGCGCTCGCGGGACTCCCGATCGTGGAGATCGTCTCCGACCCGAGCGCCGTCGGCGTCGGGGGGTCGATCTACGCCGGCGCCGCGGGGTTCTTCGCGCTGTCGATCCTCGTGTTGTTGATCATCGCGGCCGCCCAGATCATGATCCGCGGCGGCGCCTTCGAGGCCGTCCTCGAGTGGTCGATCGACACCCTCGCGACGAACGTGCGCAACGCCGAGTTGACGATGGTCGGCACCGCGGCGCTCGTCAACGCCGCGATCACGATCAACACCGCCGCCGAGATCGCCATCGGGCCCTACATCGCCCGGATCGGCGAGCGGTTCAACATCAACGGCTACCGCCGGGCGAACATCCTCGACGCCCAGACGGCGGCGCTCGGCTACATCTTCCCGTGGTCCGGCGGCGTCCTCGCGGGCTACTCGGCGATGGTCGGACTGCCCGATACCTTCCCGTGGTTCGAGGCGGGGATGCTCGTGAACCCGGCGGAGGTGTGGCCGTTCGTCTTCCACGGCTGGATCCTCGTGGCGGTGTTCGTCGTCGCCGCGGTGACCGGGTTCGGCCGTGAGTACGTCATCGACCGCGAGAGCGAGGAGGTGGCGCGCGTATGAGCGTTCTCGAGAAGTTCCTGGCCGGGTGGTCCTTCCGGACGACCACGCCTGCGCTCGAGCCCGGGACGACGGTGTCGGTCTTCGTCAGCGGGTACGACCCCGCCGAGGGGGTCGGAACCGCCCTGATCGGCGATACGCGACTGCTCGTCGAGGGGATGGACCCGGACGCGATCGACGATCAGGTCGCCGTCCGCGTCACCGAGTACGATCCGGAGACCGCGACCGGCCGCGGCGAGTTCGAGGCGGTCGTCGGCGACAGTTCCTACGACGTGTGAGGGGACGACGCTCCGAAGGGGAAGTTCGGGGGAAGTTCGGG
>NZ_JARANU010000004.1:0-175915 GCF_029889855.1 Halopenitus sp. POP-27
ATCTACACCCGTGGTCCTTTCTGGTTTCCTCCGCCCCTCCCTTTTTGCGACGCTCCTGTCCCCCCCCCCCGGTCTGCAGTATGACGATCCAAGCCATTCCGGTCCGTGGTGCGACGATCGTGAACGGTCGGCCGACACCCGTCTCGAGGATCGCGTCGAGCCGACGGCCCCGGAGTGGAAGTGGATATAACGCGATCACCACCGTCGCAGTCATCCAGTTTCGACTCGAACACATCGGGATGGGACCGGCCGGAACTCTGCCAGTCGTTTATACCGGATCACGAACCACCGCGTCGCGTGACGTAGCCGATCACCCACGTCGGTCGAGGCGGGAGCCCGGCACGCCGTCGTGGGGTCCGCCCGAGGTGCCGGCTGTTCGCCAGCCCGATCGAACGGTACTCAGTAGGAGGCAGCTCGCTTGTCGAGACCCGCAGCCTCGATATCGTCGCCGTCGACGGAGGTTCGAAGCTCGTCCATCCCGTCGAACCGGTCGATCTCGAAGTTCTCCGCGTACAGCCCCTGGACGCGATCGTACTCCTCGTCCGACAGCGACGGAACCTCGCTCGCCGCTGCCCACTCGTCGATGTCGTCGGTCGTCCGGAAGGTGGGCGTGACCGAGGCGACCTCGTCGTGGTACAGCAGCCACTGGATGGCGGCCTGGCTCATCGTCCGGTCACCGTCGCGTTCGAGGAACCGGATCGCGTCCAGCTTCTCCCAGCCGGTCTCGTACCACTCGTCCGGCCGGTAGGACCGGTGGTCGCCGTCGCCGAGCTCCGTGTCGGGCGTGACCTGTTCGTTGAGCAGTCCCGAGGAGTGGGGAACGCGTGCGAGCACCGACGTGTCGGCGTCGAGATCGCGGATCGTCTCGACGAAGTGCATCCCGGGGTCCTGTTCGAGGAGGTTGAAGACCGTCTGGACCGCGTCGAAGACGTCGTATTCGGCCGCCGCATCGCCCTCGGCCAGCCAGCCGATCGAGGGACCGAGTGCCCAGCCGATCGACTCGGCTCGACCGTCGGCTTTGAACTCCCGAAGGACGTCGAGGACCTCCGGCGTCACCTCGTCGACGTTGGCGTTGTGCAGCTGGAGGAACTCGACGTGGTCGGTGTCGAGCCGGTCAAGCGACCGGTCGAACGCCTCCCGAAGATACTCGGGGGACAGGTCCTTCGGCAGCTCGCCGTGGCCGGCCTGCGGATTGTTGTAGAAGTCGTAGCCGATCTTGGTGGCAAGCGTCACCTCTTCGCGGTGTTCGGCGATCGCGCGCCCGAGGAGGTCCTCGGAGTTCCCGTGGCCGTACACGTCGCCGGTGTCGAAGTAGGTGATCCCGCGATCGAGGGCGTGTTGCACCATCTCGACCGCCTGGTCCTCGGTGCGGTCACCCCACCAGTCGGTCCCGATGACCCAGGCGCCGAAGCCGATCTCGCTCACTGCCACGCCGGAGTTCCCGAGTTCGCGGTCGTGCATATCGCGGGGTTGGGGTGCGTCCCACTTAGCGCGTGTGGTTCGACCGTCGATGACGGCGACCGTCACGCGATCGCCGCGCGAACGGAGTCGCAGCGCACGCCTCGAAGAACGGTCGATCGACGGTTGCGCACAACCGAATCCCTTTGTGGATCCCCGGTCAACGATCGGCGATGACAAAGCGACACGTGTCCCTCCCCGACGACGCGGAGGCCGGGGTTCAAGGGTTCATCGACGAGGTGGACGACCGCCTCTCATCGTCGGAGGACACCTGTGACGTCGTCAGGGACGTCCTGATTGATCTCCACGGGGATCGTGAAGCGTGGGACGCCTGGCAGGCCGGCGAGGACGTCTCGAAAGCCGAGCAGGTACGGCTCCAGAGCTATGACCCGTGTAACGCGACGCTCGAGTCGGAGTATTACGCGGAAAAGGACGAGGAGGCCTTCGAGCGCTCGAAACATCTCCAGTGGCTCTGGCGACAGTTCGACGCGACGCCGATGGCCGACAACATCCATTTCGCGCTTCGGTTCCGGCAGATGCTTGGCACGCATCTCTTCGCGGAGTGTGGCGAGAACTGTCGATTCTTCAAGGGTATCTCGTTCACCTACGGACACAACATCGAGGTTGGGGACAACGTCGTGATCCACGACGACGTCCACCTCGACGATCGCGGCAAGCTGACGATCGGCGACCGCGTCTCGGTCTCCGACGGCGCTCACATCTACAGCCACGACCACGACATCGGCGACCAGACGTCGATCCGAAACTTCCACACGATCGTCGAGGACGACGCCCGCGTCACCTACGACTCGATGGTGCGTGCCGGGTGTCGGATCGGCGAGAACAGCGTCGTCGGCGCACGAGCGGTCGTGCAGGGCGACGTGCCGGCACACCACGTCGTGGTCGGGATGCCGGCAAAGAGCGTCCGCGTCAAACCCGGCTGGGAATCGGTCGCAACGGAGCTCGACGATGGACACCTCGAAAACCGACAGGACGATCGCGAAATCCCGGTCGAACTCCCGCCGGATCTCGAGCAGTTCGACGAGTTTGAGCGCGATCTCACCCCACCGGACGCCGAGGAGTGAGGCGCGCTCATAACGGGCGCCTCGGTGTTCACGAACCGCTTCGCGCCGAGGCGTGCCGCTCGCGAACCTGCTCGCGGCACGAATGCGGGAGAAGGGATTTGAACCACGTGACGACGATCGCCTCGCTTCCGCTCGGCGCTGCGACGTCTCTGATACAAATCCTTCAGCTGACCACGGCGCTCACGTGCTGTTCGCGCCGTGGATGCGGGAGAAGGAATTTGAACCACGTCAGGACGTGCTCGCTCACGCCGTTCGCTGCGCGCGACCGGCCTCATTCAACTCCCTGCCGAGACCCGCCGCTCGCGAACCTGCTCGCGGCGCGAATGCGGGAGAAGGGATTTGAACCCTCGAACCCCTACGGGAGCGGATCTTAAGTCCGCCGCTTTTGGCCAGGCTCAGCCACCCCCGCGCGTCCTGCGGCTTTCCCGGGCGGGCACAAACCACTTTCGGTGAGCCCAGCCCATCGATCGGTCTCCTCGACGTCGATCGGTTCGAGTAGCAGTGTGGGGTACCTCCGCCGATCGAAATATCCGACAAACGATCAAGACATATCGGGATTATCCCCATATATAAATATCAATTCCGGACATCATCTAATGACTTATAGGTATATCAGGGGTGAAACTATCCGTCTGGATCCTCCGTCGACAGACGACTCACGATGTCCCCGAACACGCTCACACGGAGCCAGACCGAGATCCTCGCCGCAGTCGTCGATCTCATCGCCACCCGCGAGGACGCGGTGTGCACGGACGAGATCGCCGACCGTATCGATCGAAACCCGTACACGATCCGGACGGAGATGCAACAACTCACCGCGCTCCAACTGCTCGAGGGGATTCCCGGACCACGGGGCGGCTACAAGCCGACCGTCGACGCCTACCGAACCCTCGACACGCAGGACCTCGAGGAGGTCGCCGTCGTCCCGATAGAGCACGACGGGATCACGACGGACGCCGTGGTGGAGTCGATCGACTTCCGCTCGGTCAACGACCCCGAACGATGCCGGGCGACTGTCACCGCTCGAGCTGGAGCGTCGTCGCTGTCTCGCGGCGAGACGGTCTCGATCGGACCGACGCCGAACACCGGATTGACCCTTGCGGGTACGATCGAGTCGCTCGAGGACGCGGGATCGACCGCCACGTTCACCCTCGCGATCGACGAGTTGACGACGGACGCCATCGAGAACGCCGCAACAACGACGGAAAGGACCGCCGCGGATCGCGCCGTGCCGGCTGACTCAACCGCTGATTGAGGCAGCGACGCTTCCGTCGATCGGCCGCAGCGGTCGCCAGTCGACCGACAGCGCAGCGGTCACCAGTCGACCGACAGCGTCCCGTCGCCGTGCGGATCCGGGGCGATCTCCTCGTCGGTCCGCCGGTCGACCACGTGGATGATGCCGTCGCCCTTCTTGGCGGGACACAGCCGCGCCGCTTCGACGTTCGCCGCGAGCTCATCCTCGCCGATGTAGTAGGATCGGGGTTTGGCGAGCCCGGTCCCGATGTCCATCTCCCAGTTGTCGGCCGCCTCCGCACATCGCCCCGCGCCGAAGCACTTGTTGGCCTCGAAGACGATCTTGTACGGCTTCTCCTCGATCGGGGGGCCCTCACCGCCGATGTCGCTCGGGCGAACCACGTCCTCGCGCTCGTCGCTCATACGCGTGGTTCGGGGAGCGATCGCCTTTCGTCTATCGGTCGCCGGGTGCCGACAGCCTTAGGAAACGTCCACCGGTACTCACAGTCGTGATCGTCGTCGCGACCGAGGACTTCCAACTCTACCACGCCGTCCTCGAGGAGCTGCGCGACCGTGGCGTCACCTTCACCACGGTCGAGCCGGACGCGACGGTCGACGACGGCCTCCCCGACCGCACATCGGTAGTGATCGCGACGCCCGAGGATCGAGTCAGCCTCGGCGACCGGGACGACGTCGCGTTCGTCGCCGCCGATCCCGAGGACCCCCGCGCCGCCGTCGACGAGGCGCTGGCCGCGCTCCGCGGTGGCGGCGGCCGGACCGTGGTCGGCGTCGATCCGGGCCCCTCGCCCGGGATCGCGGTTCTCGTCGGAGACACCGTCGTGGCCGCCTTTCGGGGCCCGCTGTCCGAGGCGGTCGAGACGATCGTCTCCGAGACGACGGGCGAACCCGATGCGCTCGTGCGAGTCGGGGACGGCGACCGACTGAAAGGCGCCCGGATCGTCAACGACCTCCCGGAGGACCTCGCGGTCGAACTCGTCGACGAATCCGGCACGACCCCGTACCTCGGGGCCGGCGTTCGTGGGATGGGCGACGTCCTCGCCGCGGTCAACATCGCCCGGATCGAGGGGGAGCCCACGGCTCGGCGGGAGATCGAACCCACGGCGGGCGAACTCCAGCGGATCAAGGACGAATCCCGGAAGCGGTCGGCGGGCGACCGCACCATCGACGAAGCCCTCGCACGTCGGGTCGCCGCCGGCGAGTTGACGCTCGAGGAGGCGATCGACGAGCATCGATCCGGCGAGCACCGATCCGACGAGTCCTCGTGAGTGCGGTACAGTATGGGTGGAACTGTGTGCGATGGGTGGAACTGTGTGCGTGTGGCTATCCACGTCGATCGACGCGGACGCGTCGCTGACCGGTCGTGAAAACGAAAGGGGAGCGCCCGAGCCGAAACGGCCCGGGCGTGCCGCCCTAAATAGGTCCCCGCTGACGCTTCGGCCCTCCAAGCGAAGCGTCACGTGAACCCAATGGCTACGTAAACTTAAGCGTGCCGGGGGCGGCAGCAATCCCCTATCCAATCGGTCAGTCAATGCGGACGCAGTCGGTCGATCCGCTGAGACGCTGATTCGTCGTGTATTGGGACGCTGATCCTCTGGAACGGCGAATCACCGACGCACTCTCGACCGGCCGATCCTCACTGCGTGGCCGGATGGTCGGCGCGAAGGTGCGGGTTCCCGGGGCCGTGCAGGCGCTCGCGGAGGGTACCGCTACCGCGTGACCCGCCGTCGGCATCGTCGGTCGTGGAGAGGAGCCCGCGTTCGCGGAGTTCCGGAACGACTAGATCGACGAAGTCCTGGAGCGAATCGGGACGGACGATCTCCTTGACGTTGAAGCCGTGGACGCCGACCTCCTCGTGCCAGTAGGCCAGTTCGTCGGCGATCTCGTCGGGCGTGCCGACGATCGTCGGCGAGGTGGTTCCGAGCCCGCAGAACTGTGCGACCTCGCGGACCGTCCACTCGCGGTCGGGTTGGGACTTCGTGAACGCGTTCATCGTTCCCTGGATCGCGTCGGTTTCGATGTGTTCGACCTTCTGGTCGGGATCGAGTTCGGAGAGGTCCATATCGAGGAATCCGGACAGCAGCGCCAGCGTCGCCTCGACGTCGACGTGGTCACGGTACGCGTCGTGTTTCGCCTCGGCGATCGCCTCGGTCTCGCCGACGATCGGGACGACGCCGATGAGGAAGCGCAGGCTGTCGGGATCACGACCGTGGTCGGCTGCGCGGGACTTCACGTCGGCCATATACTCCCGGATCCCCTCCTCGGTGGGCTGGCTCGCGAAGACGGCCTCGGCGTTCGCGGCCGCAAACTCCCGTCCGCGGTCGGAGGATCCGGCCTGATAGATGACCGGCGTGCGCTGCGGCGAGGGCTCACAGCCGTGCGGGCCGGGGACCGAGAAGTGCTCGCCGTCGTGGTCGATCGCGTGGACCTTCTCGGGGTCGGTGTACCGACGCGCCTCGCGGTCGATCTCGACGGCGCCGTCCTCCCAGGAGTCCTCCCAGAGGGCGTAGCAGACGTCGAGAAACTCGTCGGCACGGTCGTAGCGCGTTTGCTTGTCCATCCGCTCCGCGAGCCCGAGGTTCTCCGCGGCCGACTCGAGGTAGGAGGTCACGACGTTCAACGCCACGCGGCCGTCGGTGAGATGGTCGAGCGTGCTGAACTCGCGGGCGAGCTGGTAGGGATGGGTGTAGGTCGTCGATCGGGTGATCGCGAAGCCCAACTCGTCGGTGACCTCGGCCATCGCGGGTACGACGAGCTGTGGGTCGTTGGCCGGCGTCTGGACCGCCTTGTGGACGGCGGTCTCGCGATCGTCGCCGTAGACGTCGTAGACGCCGCGGACGTCGGCGAAGAAGACCGCATCGAACCCGCCGCGTTCGGCCGTTCGCGCGACCTCGGTCCAGTACTCCCGGTCCGTATATCGGTGTGACTGGTCGCCCGGGACCGTCCAGGAACCCGGCGAGACGTGTTCCACCGAGTTCATCGTGAAGAGGTTGAGGTGAATTCCCTCAGACATACTCGGCACTACCATCTCGACGCGTAATAGCCCGCAGATAGTGGCGGGGTTTGTGACTACCTCGGACCGGCAACGATGTCCGGGTCGCGGCGATCGTTCGTGCCGGTTACGGCGTCCGCCCGAGGCGATCGCTAGTCCGTCAGCCCGTAGCCACGCCGGAACAGCGCGACGTCGATCAGCACGACGACGGCGGTCAGCCCCGACAGCACGACCAGCGAAAACCGCGGGTCGACCTCGGCGGTCCCCAGGAAACCGTAGCGAACGCCGTTGACCATATACACCATCGGGTTCACGAGCGAGACGTCGCGCAACAGCGGGGTGAGGTCCTCGAGCGAGTAGAAGACCGCCCCGAAGAAGACGAGCGGCCGGAGGATGAACTGGTTCATCACCGTGAGGTCGTCGAAATCGGTCGCGACGAGTCCGCCGATGACGCCGAAGCTCGCGAACAGCAGCGTGATCACGAGCATAAAGGCGAGCAGGTAGACGGGCTCCTCCACGGGGACGGGCCGGTAGAGTCCCGAGATGATCCCCCAACCGATGACGCCGATCAGGCCGCCGACGATCAGGCCGCGGGTCGCCGCCGAGAGGATGTACGCCCAGACCATTCCGGTGTACGACAGCGGCGAAGTGAGAACCTCGTGGATGTACTCGTTCCACCGGCCGTGGAAGATCGAGAAGGAGGCGTTCTCGAAGCTGTTCGAGACCGCTCCGAGCACGATCAACCCGGGAAGGATGAACAGGATGTAGGGGACGTCGGCGATCGTCCCGACGCGCTGGCCCAGGATAACGCCGAAGACGGAGAAGTAGAGCACGTTCGTGATGAACGGCGGCGCGAACGTGTTTCGCGGCCGCCGGATGAATCGGAGGATCTCCCGCTTCGTCAGCGTGAGGAAGCCGGTGAGGTCGAACCGTGAGTCCTCGGCCGCCATTACCGGCCCTCCTCCCAGCTGACCGTCCCGCCATCACCGATCAGGGGTTCGACTTCGGAGTCGGCGTCGTCAGTGCCGGAGTCCTCAGCGTCGGTGCCGGAGCCTTCAGTGTCGGCACCGTCGCCATTAACGTCGGCACCGGCAGCACGTTCGACGTCGCCCGCATCGTCGGCGTCGGCGGCAGTATTTTCCACGCCACCGCCGGTCGCCTCCGCCTGGCGCGTGAGGTCGACGAACACCTCCTCGAGGGAGGTCCGTTTGATCTCCAGATCGAGGATCTCGTGGCCGGCGGCGTCGAGTTCCCGAACGAGGTCCGGCGCGACCAACCCGCCTCGTCGAGCGGTCACGACGAGGCGGTCGTCCTCGGCGGTCACCTCGTCGACGCGATCGTCGTCGCTTCTGACCGAGGCGGCGATCGTTTCGAGGGGTGCGGCGTCGTCCCGAAGCGTGACGACGATCCGGTCGTTGCCCCGGTCCATCAGCTCCTCGGGGGAGGCCACGGTCACGACCTCGCCCGAATCGAGGATCGCGACCTCATCGCACAGCCGCTCGGCCTCCTCGATGTAGTGGGTGGTGAGCAGGATCGTGGTTCCGCGGTCGTTGAGGTCGGTGACGAGGTCCCACAGGTCCCGCCGTAGTTGGACGTCGACGCCGGCGGTCGGCTCGTCGAGGATGAGCAGGTCCGGCTGGGTCACGAGCGCCCGTGCCAGCATGAACCGCCGCTTCATCCCGCCGGAGAGCCAGTCGAACCGCGTGTCGCGTTTGTCCCAGATCCCGACCTCCTTGAGCGCCTCGTCGGCGCGGCGGCTGGCCTCCTCGGGCGGAACGCCGTGGTAGCCCGCCTTGTGCTCGAGGACCTCCCGGATCGGGAAGAACCGGTCGACGTTGAACTCCTGGGGGGCGAGTCCGATCCGATCGCGGGCCTCCCGGTAGTCGTCCTCGACGTCGTGACCGAAGACGGCCGCCTCTCCGCCCGACGATCGGACCAATCCGACCAGGACGTTGATGAACGTCGTCTTGCCCGCCCCGTTCGGGCCCAACAGGCCGAAAAAGGAGCCCTCGGGCACCGACAGCGACACCCCCTGCAACGCCTCCACGTCCCCGTAGCTCTTGCGGAGATCGTGGATCTCCAGCGCGTTCGTCATACCCGGATCGACGCCGTGCGCGTGGTTAAACGCCGCGGACCCCACGGGCGCGTGTGGCTGTTCGACACCCGTCACGGGCCCGGATCCGCAGCGTCAGTACGTCCGGATCCGCAGCGTCAGTACGTCCGGATCCGCACGGTTCAACGACACCCGGATCCGCACGCTTTAGCGGCACCACGCCCTCGATCGGGTATGGACGTACTCGAGGTCGCCGCCGACGCGGTCGCGACGGGGCCGGTCTGTGACGCCTGCCTCGGCCGGCTCGTCGCCGACCGGAGCTTCGGGCTCACCAACGCCGATCGCGGACGCTCGCTGCGGACGGCGCTGGCGCTCGCTCGCGACGAGCCCTTCGAGCCACCCGAGCCGGACGACTGTTGGGTGTGCGAAGGTCGCTGCACCGAGTTCGACGACTGGGCCGACCGCGCCGCGGCGGCCGTGGAGGGGATCGCGTTCGACACCTACAACGTGGGCACCCGACCGCCGCCGCTGATCGAGGAGAACGACCGGTTCCTTCGGGAGGAATGCGGACTCGAGCCCGACGCCGGCGAGGCGTTCAACTCCGAGTTCAACCGCGAGGTCGGCAAGCGCGTCGGGCGGTTGACGGACGCCGAGGTCTCCTTCGACCGGCCACACGTCCAGTTCACGATCGATCTGGCCGAAGACCGTCTCGACGCGAAGGTCAACTCCGCGTTCGTCTACGGACGCTACCGGAAGCTGGAGCGCGACATCCCACAGACCGAGTGGCCCTGCCGGGAGTGTCACGGGTCCGGCCGTGACGGACGGGAGCTCTGCGAGCACTGTGGCGGGACCGGTTACCTCTACGAGCACAGCGTCGAGGAGTACGTCGCCCCGATCGTCGAGGACGTGATGGACGGAACCGAGAGCGTCTTCCACGGCGCCGGTCGCGAGGACGTCGACGCTCGGATGCTCGGCACCGGTCGACCCTTCGTGGTCGAGGTCGAGGAACCGCGTCGTCGCCGGGTCGACGTCGAGCGTCTCGAGTCCGACGTCAACGCCTTCGCGGAGGGGGCCGTCGAGGTCGAGGGGCTCCGGCTCGCCACCTATGAGATGGTCGAGCGCGTCAAGCAGCTCGATGCCTCCAAGCGCTATCGGGCGTTCGTCGCGTTCGATGAGGCCGTCGACCCCGAGGCCCTCCGCGCAGCCGCCACGGAGCTTGAGGGGTCCACGATCGAACAGTACACGCCGAACCGCGTCGACCACCGGCGAGCCAACCTGACGCGCGAGCGCGAGGTCTACGACGTCACCGTCCGCGAGTCGCTCGCGGACCTCCCGGACCGTTCGGGTCCCACGGACGGCGCCTCGGCGGACGACACGATCGACACCGACGTTCCGAGATCGCGTGCAGAGGAGGCGCTCCCCGGTTTCGATCCCGACGATCCCCGCCACGCGATCGTCGACATTCACGGCGAAGGTGGACTCTACATCAAGGAGCTCGTCTCGAGTGATGAGGGCCGCACCGAGCCGAGCCTCGCCGGTCTGCTCGATGTCGGGGCCACGGTGCTCCATCTCGACGTCCTCACGGTGGCGGGCGAGGAGGAGCCGTTCGCCGCCGACGACTACTTCCTCGATCCGGAACCCTGACGCCGCCCCGACCATCCCGGACTGCCGGATCCATCCCGACGTTGGCCGTTCGACGAAGCCGTGTGCCACCGCCGAGAACCGCCATCCGGCAGCAGCTTTATGCCTGTGTTTCACAATCACATAGATACCGAATGAGTCGCGCACACACGATCGCGAACGTGTCCGGTGAGATCGACGGCGACGAGGCGTTGACGCACAACGTCTCCGCCGCCGCCGCGCTCGCGGACGTGGTACGGACGACGCTCGGGCCCGTCAGCCGCGACAAGATGGTCGTCAGCAACGGCGAGGTGCTGGTGACGAACGACGGGTCCCACATCGTGGACCGGCTCGACGTCGAGGCACCGGCCGCGCGGATCGTCGCCGATCTCGCCCGTGCACAGGGCGTCGATCTCGGCGACGGTGCCACGTCCGCCATCGTCCTCGCGGGCGCCCTGCTCCGGGAGGCCGAACCCCTGCTCGAGGACGGACTCCATCCGACGACGATCGTGAACGGCTACACGGCCGCGGCCGAACGCGCCCGTGATCGGGCGGCAGCGGTTGCCGACTCGCGGCGCGTCGACGATGAAGAGGCGCTCCGAGACGTCGTCGCGACCGCGATCACCGGACGGTGGGACGCGGAGCGAACGGCCTTCCTGTCGGCCCTCACCGTTCGCGGCTATCGGTCGACGCTGACCGGTGACCGCGACGGAACCACCCGATCCGAACGCCTGACGATCCAGCGCGCGCCGGGCGGGGAGACGACCGACTCCGCCCTCGTCGACGGGCTCGTCGTGGACACCGGCCGATCCTCGACGTCGCAGTCGGACGTGCCGGCAGCCCTTCCGGACCGGCTCTCGGATCCGCGGATCGCGATCGTCGATGACGAGATCGCCCTCGAACCTGACGGCTCCGCGGCGCGAGTCTCGATCGAGACCGCCGATCAGCGTCGACGCCTTCAGGAGTTCGAATCCGAGGCCTACGACGAGATCCTCGAAACGCTTCGCGGGCTCGAGGTCGACGTGCTCTTCACACAGAAGTCGATCGACGACCGACTCCGGTCCCGGCTTGCGCAGGCGGGCATCGTGTCCGTCGAGCGAACCCGACAGGACGAGATCCACAAGCTCTCGCGCGCGACCGGCGCGGATCCGGTGATGCGGGTCGACGATCTCACGTCGGCAGCCCTCGGACGCGCGGACCTGGTGGAGCGTCGATCCCTCGGCGGGTCGACGTTCGTGATCGTTCGTGCTGCCACGTCCACGCAGACCTCGTTGCTCCTCCGTGGAAGCCCCGAACACGTCGTCGAGGAAACCGAACGCATCGTCGCCGACGGGCTCCGCCTGCTCGAGGGGTTCGGCCGCCGGCCCGCGCTGCTTCCGGGCGGTGGGGGAGTCGAAATCGCGCTCGCCCGTGACCTTCGCGAGTGGAGTCCGACGATCCACACTCGCGAACAGCTCGCGGCCGGTCGGTTCGCCGACGCGCTCGAGACGATCCCGGCCGCGCTCGCGCGAAACGCCGGCGCCGACGCGCTCGAGACCGTCCTCGAGTTGCGTCGACGACACGACGCGGGCGACCGGAGCGCCGGGTTCGACGCGACGACCGGCGTGGTGACGGACGTTCTGGACGAGGGCATCGTCGATCCCCTTCCGTTGAAGATGCGGGTCGTCTCCAACGCGACCCAGGCGGCGTGTTCGATCCTCCGGATCGACGGGATCATCCGGACCGCGGGGTCGCTCGATGACGGTGGCACCGGGCCCGCTGGCGGGGAGGGTCACGATCACGATCATCACCACGCGACCGGCGGCGGCCACGAACACTCCACCCACGGCTACCCCTGGGCCATCGGCCACTGAGAGCTCGGCTACCCGCCTGTGAACCGCCGATCGACCACCCGTCGATCGGTCGTCGGTCAGACGCTCCCGACCAGGATCCGAGCGAGGCCGAGCGCGGCGAACGCGCCACCGAGGTTCACCGCGGCGTACCAGCCGGCAAGCAGTCGCCGGCCCGCCTCCCACAGCTGTACCGTCTCGACGGAGAAGGAGGAGAACGTGGTGTAGGCGCCGCAGGCGCCGGTGCCGACGAGAAACTGGACCGACGTGCCGGCGCCCGAGAACGCCACGAGTCCGAGGACGAACGAGCCGACGACGTTGACCGTGAACGTTCCGTACGGGAGGTCGCGATCGCCCAGACGGGTCGCAACGACCGAGCCGGTTCCGTGTCGGAGCAGCGCCCCGACCGCGGCCCCGAGCCCGACGAGCAGCGACGGATCGACCATCCCCGTCTCACCCCTCCGTGACCGTCATCGCGGCCGATCGACCCAGGAGCACGGCGATCGCTCCGAGCCCGTAGTTGGCGACGACGTTGCCGGCGCCGAGGAGAGGCGCCGACTGCATCGTCTCGAGGGCGAACGTGCTGTAGGTGGTGAACGAGGAGAGGAATCCGGTCGAGAGCACGTATCCCGTCTCCTCGGACAGCGTCCCCGCGAGCTCGGCCTCGTAGGTCAAAAACCCGAGCGCGAGACAGCCGAGGACGTTGGCCACGAGCGTGCCACCCGGCGCGGCGACCACGCCCGCGATCGCGTGTCTGAGGGTGCCGCCGACGAACCCCCCGGTCGCGATCAGCAGCGCCACCTCCATCGTCCGGCCCCATCCGTTTCCCGCGAACATATCACCGAGAGTGGATGGAACGTACATACCTCTACCGACGGAGCGAACGGTTCACGGTGGGTGGTCCCACGCACCGATAGAGTAAAGTGTCAGATGTCCGTAGGTCTTTGTGGGATGATGACAATCAACACGAATCGAGACATCGCGGATCGGTATCGGGGTGATGCTGATGGTGTATAGCGTCCTGGGAATGGGCCTGCTGTTCGTGGGCGGCGTACTCTTCGTCAACGGGCTGTGGCTGTTGGGGTACGGGTCCGACGACGACGTCGCCGTGTTCAACTTCCTGACCGGGTTCATCACGTTCCTGATCGTCCTGTATTGGGCCTTCGGCGGCGACGCCTCGGCCGGAACGCCGTTCAACGCGGCCGGAACGATGCTCTTCTCCTTTACGTACCTCTGGATCGGCGCCAACGCGTATCGGGGCATCGAGGACCAGCGATCGTTCGGGTGGTACTGCTTCTTCGTCGCGCTCACGGCGATCCCAACCGGGTACCTCGTCCTGCTTACCGGCGACGTCGGGCTGACGGGACTGTGGTGGGTGTGGGCGGTCCTTTGGGCGGCGTTCTTCGTGCTGCTCGGGCTCGAGCGCGATGAGTTCACTGCCCCGGTCGGCTGGTTCACCGCGGCGACCGGTGTTCTCACCGCCGTCGCCGGGTACCTGATGGCCGCCGGCTACTGGCCGTGGGGGTGATCGAACGTCCACGTTTTACGGCAATATCCCGTGTTCACCGCTACCAAACCTCTAAGTACGATTCACGAGTAGATACGGACGGGTCATATGGCCCACGATACCAATGCCCGAGGTAAAGTTCGAAGTCGACGTCGACAGTCCCCCTGACGAACAGCCCGGTGCCAACCCGTTCAACCGGTGGCACCCAGACATCCCCGCCGTGGTCGAGGTCGACCCCGGCGAGACGGCCCGTCTCGAAGCCCTCGACTGGACCGGTGGCCAGATATCCGACAACGACGACCCGAACGAGGTCCGCGACGTGGACCTCAATCAGGTCCACTATCTGGCCGGTCCCGTCCACGTGAACGGCGCCTCACCGGGCGACCTCCTGAAGGTGGAGTTCCTCGATATGGGGCCGCTCAACGGGCGCTCGGAGTTCGGATTCACCGGCACCTTCTCCCAGCAGAACGGCGGCGGATTCCTCACCGACCACTTCTCGAAGGCGGCGAAGTCGATCTGGGACCTCGACGGCTATACCGTCTCCTCCCGACACGTTCCCGACGTCCGGTATGAGGGCAAGATCCATCCCGGACTCGCAGGGTGTGCTCCCAGCCAGGAGCTCCTCGAGGAATGGAACGAACGGGAGCAGAAGCTCATCGACAAACACGCCGAGGACCCCGAGTCCATCCCGAACCACCCGACCGGCGAGGCCGAACCCGGCGTCGCGAATCCGCCGACGAAGGACGGCGCGCAGATGGGCGAGATGGATCCCGAGGCGGCCGACGCAGCCGCCGAGGAGGCTGCCCGAACGGTACCGCCGCGTGAACACGGCGGCAACCACGACATCAAGGACCTCTCGATCGGCTCCACGGTCTACTTCCCGGTCTACGTCGACGGCGCCAAGTTCGGCATCGGCGACTTCCACGCCTCCCAGGGCGACGGGGAGATCACCTTCTGTGGCGCCATCGAGATGGCCGCCTACGTGGACCTCAAGTTCGAGGTGATCGAGAACGGGATGGAGGAACACGGGGTTTCCCATCCGATCTTCGAGCCCGGCCACCGCGGACCGAACTTCGAGAACTACGTCACGTTCTGTGGCTACTCGGTCACCGAGGACGGCGAACAGAAGTACATCGACTCCCACACCGCCTACCGACGGGCCTGTCTGCAGGCCATCGACTACCTGAAGAAGTTCGGCTACACCGGACAGCAGGCGCTGCACATCCTCGGCACGGTTCCCATCGAGGGGCGCCAGAGCGGCGTCGTCGACGTGCCGAACGCGTGCTCGACGCTGGCGCTGCCGACCGGCGCCTTCGAGTTCGACCTCTCACCCGGCAGCCTCGGAAACGCCGAGGACCGCGGCGACCTGGTCGTCACCGACGATCCGCTGAGGTGATCCATCGGCTGCTCCCCTCGAAAGCGGCTCACTCGCGATCCGCGACACGATCGACGTCGTCGACCGCGTCGTGGATCGCGGCCGTCAGCGCGGCGATATCCGCCCGATCGTCCGCCTTCTGATCGTCTTCCGTCCGATCGCCATCTGCCCGGTCGTCATCTGCCCGATCGTCCTCCGTCCGATCCACCCCATCCGTGAGCTCGTGCTGCCGCGCGGCCGCCTGCAGGGCCAGCCGGACGACGTCGTCGGTGTCGACCACCGTGTGGCCGATCCGGTCGTTCAGATCGTCACGGATCGCGCTCAGGGTGTTTCGCGTATCCAGCGACATCGACACCGAGGTCCGGAACGCGTGGGTCGTCTCCTCGTGAAGTCGTCGTGCCTGCCGTTCGAGGTCGTCAGCCGTGTCGGCGTCGGTCATACGGTGAGTCTCGACGGGTATCCTCTTAAACGTCCCCGCGCTTCCGGCGTCGATCGGGCGTGGCGCCGCCGGACCGGACCCTCGATCCCCGGGACGTTTTTTCGGCTGCGGATCCCACACCGGGTATGAGCGAGATCTCACTCGCGATCCCGCAGGGGGTCATCGACGGCCTCCCCGAGGACAGCCAGGCGACGAAACAGGACGTCCAACGGGCGGTCTCGGGCATCGAATCGCGGCTCAACGCGGAGATCGAGGCGGCGGACGGGACCGCCGAGGCGGCGAGCGTCGTCGTCGACGCCATCGAGTTCCTCGAGGACCGGATGGAGCGATACGACGCGTTCGTCCCCGAGCTGCGCGCGTGGGGACAGTCGCCGATCTACGCCATCACCTGGCGGAACCTCTACGCGGAGCTGATCGCACAGCTGTACGACCACGAGTGGCTCGCCGAGGAGCTCGACCGCGAGCGGAACTACCGGATCGTCGAGGACGGCATCCGATTCGGCGGCTAGCCGACGACGTCCACCGCCCGTATTTAAGCATCCACCGGCCCGTGATCGGGTATGGAACTCGAGTTGCGGTTCTTCGCTACGTTTCGGGAGGCCGCCGGGTCGAAGACGGTTCACTACGAGGTCGACGGCGACGATGTGATCGTCGGCGACGTGCTCGCGGCCCTCGAGGGGGACTACGAGGGAATGCGCGGGCGCCTCATCGAGGACGAGGCGCTCGCCCCGCAGATAAACGTCCTGAAGAACGGTCGCGAGGTGCTGCATATGCAGGGCCTCGAGACGCCGCTTTCGGCCGGGGACACCCTCTCGATCTTTCCACCAGTCGCCGGTGGAGTCGATGACGCCGCCGGGAGCGTGGACGAATCCGCCGATACCGACGCCGGCGAAAACGACGCGGCCGACCGTCGGGAACGGTCCTACAGAGGGATCTCGCGACGGTTGGCGGCCCACTACCTCCGGAACCTCGGCGGGACCCTGGTCGGCACCGACGATCCGGTCGAGGCGACCCGGGTCGAGGGCGACGGATGGACGGCGGAGCTGTCAGCCGATACGGTGGCCATCGGCGGCTCCCTGACGCTCACCGAGGTGACGATCGGCTTCACCGGCGATCCGTCGATCCTCGACGACCTGATCGAACGGTTCTCACAGAAGGCGATGCGGGCGGGCGGATGACCCCGGACCGATCGTCGTCCGATCGAACGCCATCGACGGACGCCGACGGATCCGGGCCGGATGACGCGCAAGGGCCCGGAACCGGAGCCGGATCCGGGACCGGTTCGGACGCCGAGACGGCTGCCGCCGATCTCCCGTTCGATGGGACCGTGTTGGTCCAAGCCGGGGCCCTCGCAAGCGTTCCGCTCTCACGGCTTCCCGAGATCCTCCGACCGCTCCAGCGCCATCTCGGCGATCGGATCGACGAGTACCGCCAGGAGTATGAGCGAATACTCGCGGAGCCCGACCGGGAACTGTTCCTCGTCGACCTCTCACACTGGGAGACCCTCGCGGCCGAGGTCGGCGTCGACGACCGCGCGCGTGATGCCGCCAGACGAACCCACGAGGCGCAGCTGACGCGATCCGGATCCGTGCACGACCGACGCGCGGAGTTCGAGGCCGCCCTGGAGATCCGGTCCGTGGTCGTGATCGGAACCGTCGACGACTGAGACACACGATCGGCTGGGATGAGCCGTGAGTCGAACCACGACTCGACCCACGGCTTGACCGCGCCACGATCCGGAGCCCGAAACGCGGCGGGACCCTCCGACTCCGATACGGCTTTCAGCCGCCCCGTTGGAAGGTGGGTGTATGCACGCGGATTTCCGGACGGGAGCTCGCGACGTGATCCCCGTTCTGCTCGGGGTCGCTCCCTTCGCGACGGTCGTCGGGATCGCCGCGATCGACGCCGGATTGACGCCGATGCAGGCGATCGGGATGTCCCTGTTCGTCTACGCCGGATCCTCACAGCTCGCCGCGATCGAGCTGCTCGGGGAGACCGCGCCGATCGTCGTCGTGGTCTTCACCGCGATCATCATCAACCTCCGAATGGTGATGTACTCGGCGTCGATCGCACCACATCTGGCCGACTATCGGCGTCGCACCCGCGCATTCCTGGCGTATTTCCTCACCGACCAGGCGTACGCGCTCTCGTTGACGGCCTACGAGAACGACGCGGTCGACGACGAGCGATGGTACTACCTCGGCGTCGCGACCCCAATATCGATCGTCTGGATGGTCTGTACCGTGATCGGCGTGGTCCTCGGCGCGGGGATCCCCGAATCCTGGGGACTGTCCTTCGCGGTCCCGCTCGTGTTCCTGGCGATCCTCGTGCCCGTGATGAAGGATCACCCGCGAACCGTCGCCGCCGCCGTGTCGGGGGTCGTCGCCGTGGCGCTCGCCGGCGCGCCCTTCAACCTCGGCCTGCCGATCGGCGCCCTGGTCGGGATCTGTGCCGGCCTCCTCACCGAGGTGATCCGAAACCGATGACCGAACACTCCCCGGTCGCGATCTGGGCAGCGATCCTCCTCATCGGCGTCGCGACCTACCTGATCCGGCTGTCGTTCATCCACCTGTTCGGCCGGATCGACGACGTTCCGCCGGCTCTCGAGCGTGCGCTTCGGTTCGTCCCACCCGCGGTTCTGGCCGGTCTCGTCGCCCCCGCGGTGATCACCGTCGGCCCAACGCTCGAGGCGACGATCGTCGACGAGCGGCTCCTCGCCGCGATCCTCGCGGGCGCCGTCGCCTGGCGGACCGAGGACATGTTCGCCACGATCGGCGCCGGGATGGTCGCGTTCTGGGTCCTGCGGTTCGTCGTCATGTGATCCGCCGACGGTTCGTGGACCGCGTCGACCCCCGATCGTTTTCACGGCTCCGGTCGATCCCGCACGTATGTACGACGAGATACTGCTTCCGGTCGCCCCGGACGGCGACACGTCACGGGCGGTTCCACACGTCGTGGCGCTTGCGGAGCGCTATGACGCCCGCATTCACGTCCTGGCGATCGTCGACACGCTCGAGGAGGCGATCGGCGATCCCCAACTCGAGACGCTCACCGAGCGCCTTGAGACCGCGGCACACGACCGCGTTCACGAGGTCCGATCCGAACTCGACGAGCGAGGGATCGACGCCGACGCCCACGTCCACCGCGGCACGCCCCACGAGGCGATCCGAACCGCGGTCGAGGATCTCGACGTCGACCTCGTGGTGATGCCGACCCACTCCCGGGAGGGGCTCGAACGGGTCCTGCTCGGGTCGGTGACGGAACGCATCATCCGACAGTCACCGGTCCCGGTGTTGTCGGTCCCGATGGAGTGACGTCGACCGTGCGTGCGTTCCGAATCGCGTACGATGGGCGGCCGTTCTCCGGGTTTCAACGCCAACCCGACGTACCCACGGTCGAGGACGCGATCTTCGACGCGCTCGAGGGGCTCGGCGTCGCCGACCTCCCCCGTGAGCGGTCCGGACGGCGTCCCCGCCCACCCGGCTACGCGGCCGCCGGCCGGACCGACGCGGGCGTCTCCGCCGCCGCCCAGACGATCGCCTTCGAGGCCCCGTCGTGGCTCACACCGCGCGCGTTCAACGGACACCTCCCGAAACACGTTCGGGCGTGGGCCGCCGCCGACGTGCCAACCGACTTTCACGCAACCCACGACGCGACCCGGCGGACCTACCGGTATCACCTGTATGCACCCCCCGCGGAGTCGGACGGCGACACACCGTCGACCGCACCGACCGCACCGACCACGCGGACCGCGCCGACCGCGCCGGCGGTCGACGATGAACGGGTTCGGGCGGCGCTCGACCGCCTCACCGGCGAGCACGACGTGCACAACCTAACCCCGGATACCGACGGAACGGTCCGGTCGATCACGGCACGTGCCACCCGAACCGGCGACGTGCTCGTCATCGAGGTCGCCGCAGACGGGTTCCCGCGCGAGTTCGTCAGACGGCTCGTCACGCTCGTCCGCGCGGTCGGAACCGGGGACGCGTCGCTCTCGCGGGTCGATCGCGTGCTCTCGCCGGACCCGGTCGCGGGCCCCGAGGGGGTCGGCCCGGCTCCGCCGACGCCGCTCGTGCTCTGGAACGTCGCCTACGAGGAGACCACCGACTCCGGGGACGGCGCCGACTCCGGAGACGGCACCGACACCGATGGAGACGCCGCCGACGGCGACGACCGCCGGGATACCGCGATCCGGTTCGATCCCGATCCCGAGGCGATCGACAGCACGCGGACGGCGTTCGCCGAGGAGCACGTCACGGCGCGACACGCCGCCGCGATGACCGCCGCGGTCCGGCAGCGGGTCGGATCGGACCCCTGATACTGTCAGACGAAAATCCTCGTGGGTTTTCACCCGCCAGTATGTACCGTATAGCGGACGTATTCGAGCCGCTCACACCTGGACGATCGTCCGGTTCCTCGCGGCTCTCCGTCCTCGTGGACGAACGGGGTGGCTACTCGTCGTCGCGCCACGATCCCCAGACCTCCCGGTACTTCCCGAGCTCCCGGTATTCCGTCTTTCGCTGGAAGGAATCGATACCGTATATCACCTCGTTGTCCTTGTCCCAATCGATCAGCACGCGAAAGTCGCCGACACGAAGCTTGTATCCGGGATGGTTCTTCAGCCGGTCGAGAAAGTGATCCGGGACGTCCCCGATGTCCTCAAGTTTGTTGATGATCCGCTCTGCGTCCTGCGTTTCCAACTGCTCGAGCGTTTCGACCAACGTCTCCGTCAGAACAACCTCGTGAGCCACGGTGCAGCCCTCAGTCCGTGTCGATGCCGAGGCGTTCTCGGGCCTCGTCCGTGGACATCGTCCGACCTGCCGCCACGTCCGCGTAGCCCTCGGAGATGCCCTCCTTCGCACCGGGCGTCAGAATCGGCTCTGTGGTGTCGCGCAGCACCTCACGGATGAACTCCGAGCGGTTGGTGTACTCCAGCTCCTCGGCCAGTTCGTCGATCTCTTCGAGAAGCCGCTTCGGGACCTTCACGTTGAGCTTCACCATATCTCCGTTGTCGTCCGCACCCGTGCTCATACGTCGTGGTACGCAGGTGGTACTCAAAGAGCTATCGCTCAGTCGCCTCGTGGATCGGCGACTCCACATTGTCAACACCTGTGAAGCGCTACGTTCAAGTACGCCGGACGGGAACGCCATCGTGCACGCGCCGTTGGTCCAGTGGTAGGACATTAGCTTCCCAAGCTAATAGCCCGGGTTCAATTCCCGGACGGCGCACTCCCTGCGGTCGTGCGCCGTCCGACGTCCCGTTCGCTTCGCTCACGGGACTCCCGGACGGCGTATTTTCCGAACGGAGTGAGGAAAATTGCCGGGAGGGAATTGCTACCCCTGCCAGTCGCAGCGCCCGAGCGGAGCGGGGGTGACCGTCTGGCTCCGGTTCAATTCCCCGACGTCCCGGACAGCGCGTTTTTGTGGCTGTCTACCGGCCGACATCCGGTTCACTGACGATCGCGTGACTCCCGGAGCGACGCGTGTACTGTTGAGACATCGATCCGCGTCAGGGGACGGCTGTCGCCGCCAGCTGCGGTTCCCAGTCGGTTGCTCGCCGCCTAGTTCGAATCCGGCTTCGGATCCGGATCGTCCCGTTCGTCCCGTTCGTCCGCCTCGCGGACGGCGGCCTCCGCACGGTGCATCACCTCGCGGATCGGGAGCCCGGTGTCGGAAGCGACGGCGGCCGCGTCGTCGTACTCGGCGCTGACGTCGTAGACGTCGCCGTCGGCGGTCGCGCCGAGCTTGACCGCCACGTCGTGGGTCGTCCCGTCGATCTTGATCGTGGCCGATCGGAACGAGCGGTCGGCGATCCACCGGTGGGTCGCGGCGGTCTCGCGGATCCCCAGGGTGCCGGTCTCACGGGCGAGCCGTTCGGCGACGGCGTCGGCGTCAGCGGGCGGACAGATGACCGTGACGAGGTGTCCGGGACGGGACTTCTTCATCGTCGTGGGGACGATCGTGACGTCCCGCGCGCCGGCGGCCGAAAGCGTCTCCTGCAGCCCGCCGAGGACCTCGGGCGGGACGTCATCAAGGGTGGTCTCGAGGACGGTGACCTCATCGTGGGTTAACCGTGGATCGTGGCCGGACTCGGAGTGTGTGGTGTCGGCGTCGGCGTCGGCGTCGGGATGGTGGGTGTGGTCGTGATCGTGGGGGGCGTGGTCGTGATGGCTGTGACCGTGATGGCTGTGGTCGTAATGGCTGTGTCCGTGGTCGTACTCATCGATCACCGTCCCCCCGATCGCTCGGAGCACGTTCGGATGATCGGGGAAGGAGGCGGTTCCGGCGCCGTATCCGGCGGTCTCGACGGAGAGGGCGGGCAGGGAGTCGACGGGGTCGGCGACGGCGCCGAGGATCGCGGCGCCGGTCGGGGTCAGAAGCTCGGCGTCGACTGGACCGGCGGCGAGCGCGAGACCGGCTCGCTCGGCGATCTCGACGACCGCGGGTGCAGGGACCGGATAGACGCCGTGACTCATCCGAACCTCGCCGCCGCCCGCCGCGATCGGGCCGGTGAGCATCCGGTCGGCCCCGAGGTCGGCAAGCAGAAGGCACGCGCCGACCACGTCGGCGACCGCGTCGTCCGCGCCGACCTCGTGAAAGTGCGTCTCCGCGAGGGCGGTCCCGTGAACGGCCGCCTCGGCCTCGCCGAGCAGTTCGAAGGCGGCGAGCGCGTTCGCCTCGACGTCGGCGCGGAGATCCATCGACTCGACGAGGTCGACGACCGCGGGATACGTTCGGTGGACGCCGGACCCCTCCGCGTGTTCGTCGCCGTGATCGGAGGGGCGGTCGTGCGGGCGGCTGTGGTCGTGGGAGTGATCGTGGTCGTGCGAGTGACTGTGGTCGTGCGAGTGACTGTGGTCGTGCGAATGGCCGTGGGAGTGGTCGGTAGCGGAATCGTCGTGTGAGTGATCGTGATCGGGAGAGCCATCGTGGTCGAAGCGGTCATCGTGGCTGCCGCCAGCATCGCCCTCCTCCGTCAGCAGAACGTCGACCGTCGTCGCCCGGATCCCGTTTTTCGTCGTCTCGTCGACGACGAACCGAACCGGAAGCGCCGCCTCCACCGGTTCGAGGACGGCTGGATCGGCGCCGGCCGCGATCAGGGCGGCACAGATCATATCGCCGGCCGCACCGGTCCGACCGTCGAACGCGATCGTGTCCATACGGATCCGACGGCGGCGCCGCCTAAAGAGCCTCCCGCTCGTCGACGTGCCGACCGGCCTCCCGAGATGGAAAAAAGGCACGGAGGCGACGGGGTTTTGTATCCCCTCCCCATACCGTGATATATGATGACACACGATCGGGTTCGTGTGACCGTCGGATCGCCCGGAGATCGGCCGCGATCGACGGGAGCAACAGGCTTAACCCCGAACCGCGAAGAATCACGGATACTCCCCGCGAGTCAATCATGAACGAAGTTCAACTCGAAGTGGCGAAGGCGTACCCGAACGACTCGGGTCGCGGAATCGCCAGACTCGACCCCGATACGCTGTTACATCTGAAACTCTCCCCCGGCGACATCATCGAGATCGACGGCGCCGAGACCACCGCCGCGAAGGTGTGGCGCGCCGATCGCCAGGACTGGAACACCGACACCGTCCGGATCGATGGGTTCACGCGACAGAACGCGGACGTCGGCATCGGCGAGCGCGTCACCATCCGGAAGGCGGAGGCGGAAAAGGCCGACAAGCTGGTGCTGGCGCCGCCCGAGGAGGCGTCGGTGCAGTTCGGCTCCGACGCCGCCGGGATGGTCAAACGCCAGATCCTCAAGCGGCCGGTCGTCGAGCGCGACATCGTCCCCGTGATGAGCTCGACGAATCATCCGTTCATGCGCTCGCCCGGCCAGGCGATCCCGCTCATCGCGGTGGAGACCGAGCCGGAGGGCGTCTGTCTGATCACGGAGGACACCGACGTCGAGCTGCGCGAGGAGCCCATCTCGGGGTTCGAGAAGGCCGGCGGCGGCATCACCTACGAGGACATCGGCGGCCTCCAAAACGAGATCCAGCGCGTCCGGGAGATGGTCGAGCTCCCGATGAAGCACCCGCAGATCTTCAAGAAGCTCGGCATCGAGCCGCCCCAAGGCGTCCTGCTGCACGGCCCGCCCGGCACCGGCAAGACGCTGCTCGCGAAGGCGGTCGCCAACGAGACGTCGGCCTCGTTCTTCTCGATCGCGGGCCCGGAGATCATCTCGAAATACTACGGCGAATCCGAACAGCAGCTCCGTGAGATCTTCGAGGACGCCAAGGAGGAGTCGCCCTCGATCGTCTTCATCGACGAGCTGGACTCGATCGCGCCCAAACGCGAGGACGTCACCGGCGAGGTCGAACGCCGGGTCGTCGCACAGCTGCTCACGATGATGGACGGGTTGGAGACGCGCGGTCAGGTGATCGTCATCGCCGCGACCAACCGCGTCGACTCGGTCGACCCGGCCCTACGCCGTCCCGGCCGCTTCGACCGCGAGATCGAGATCGGCGTGCCCGACGAGGTCGGCCGCAAGGAGATCCTCCAGATCCACACCCGCGGAATGCCGCTATCGGACGACGTCGACATGGACGGGCTGGCCGACGACACCCACGGCTTCGTCGGCGCCGACATCGAGAGCCTCACGAAGGAGGCCGCGATGAAGGCGCTGCGGCGCTACCTTCCGGAGATCGACCTCGACGAGGAGGAGGTCCCGCCGAGCCTCATCGACCGGATGATCGTCAAACGCGATGACTTCGCCGGCGCGCTCAACGAGGTCGAACCCTCGGCGATGCGGGAGGTGCTCGTGGAGCTGCCGAAGATATCCTGGGACCACGTCGGCGGGCTCGACGAGGCCAAACAGCAGATCGAGGAGGCCGTCGAGTGGCCGCTCTCCTCACCCGAGAAGTTCGACCGGATGGGCGTCGAGGCGCCCAAGGGCGTCCTGCTGTACGGCCCGCCCGGCACCGGCAAGACGCTGATGGCGAAGGCCGTGGCCAACGAGACGAACGCCAACTTCATCTCGGTGCGGGGCCCGCAGCTGCTCTCGAAGTGGGTCGGCGAGTCCGAGAAGGCGATCCGCCAGACCTTCCGGAAGGCCCGGCAGGTCTCGCCGACGATCGTCTTCTTCGACGAGCTCGACTCGCTTGCGCCCTCGCGGGGCCAGGAGATGGGCAACAACGTCTCCGAGCGCGTCGTCAACCAGCTGCTCACCGAGCTGGACGGCCTCGAGGAGATGGAGAACGTGATGGTGATCGGCGCGACCAACCGGCCGGACATGATCGACACGGCCCTGTTGCGGTCCGGCCGTTTCGACCGGCTCGTGATGGTCGGCCAACCTGACGAGGAGGGACGCGAGCAGATCCTCCGGATCCACACGGCGGACACCCCGCTGGCCCCCGACGTCAGCCTGCGTGAGATCGCCGAGATCACCGACGGCTACGTCGGATCCGACCTCGAGGGGATCACCCGCGAGGCGGCGATCGAGGCGCTACGCGACGACGACGAGGCCACGGAGGTCGAGATGAAGCACTTCCGGCGCGCCATGGAGTCGGTCCGGCCCACGATCACCGACGACATCATGGCCTACTACGAGGACGTCGAACAGCAGTTCACCGGCGGCCAGCAGGCCCTCGGCGAGCGCGGCGGGAGCGGCCGCATCGGCTTCCAGTGATCGGAACGGTCACCGAGGGTACCCGCGACGGCCACGAACCACGTTCGGACGCGTTCCCACGCGCGGGGGAGCGTCGAACCGCCTAAGTACGCGCACACCCGATTCCCGGGTATGAGTTACCGGCCGTCCTGGCTCACGTTCGGACGCTATGCCGCCGTGACGACGGCGATGACGACGATACTCGTTGCACTCGGCGTCTACACGTCCGGCACCGGGTCCGGACTCGCCTGCCAGGCCCAGTGGCCGCTGTGTTCCGACCAGTTGATCCCGACGCTGACGATCAACCCGGACTTCATCGAGTGGTTCCACCGCGTGTGGGCGATGGTCACCGGCTTCCTGATCATCGGCCTCGCGGGGTGGACGTGGATCGACGACGTCCCGCGCCGGACGCGGATCGCGGCCACGCTCGCGGTGGTGATCCTCCCCGTCCAGATCCTCGTCGGCGCGGTCACGGTGACGATCGGCGGCCTGGTGCCGGGCGGATACACCGTCTCGACGCACGCCGCCCACCTGATCGTCGCGTTGACGATCGTGACACTGCTCGGGGTGGTTCTACTCGGACGGACCGACGAGGGGACCGGCAGGGACGGCGGCGGGTCGACGACCGCCGGCCCTCGAACGCTCCGGATCGCGGCGGGCGCCGGCCTGGGCGGCGTCCTCCTCGGCGCACTCTTCTCGCGGGCGGTGCCGCTCGTGACCTACTCGCCGGGCGCACAGGCTGCGTTCTACCTGTGGTCGCTCGTCGGGTTTCTCGGTCTCCTCGCGCTGGCCCTCCGGACGCCGGCGACGACGATCGCCGACCAAACCGCCCGTCGCGTGCGGACGCTGGCCGCCGTCGCGCTGGCCGCGCTGTTCGTGACCCTCCTGTTGGGTCGCGACCTCGTGATCTACCCCGGATTCTGGGAGAGCGTCAACCGACTCCTGTTGGCGGTCGTCGTGGTCGCCACCGCCGCGGCGAGGTGGACGCTTGCCGGGGTCGACCGACCGCCCGAATCGGGGTCCGGGTCGGTCGGCGGCACCGCTTCGCGGGGCGAGTGAGTGCCGGATGAGCGGTGCCGACCACGATGAAGCCGAGGAGAACCCCGAATGACCGGGGACGACCACGGATCCGCCGACGGTGAGCCCGGACCGGCCGATGCCGAGGAAACGGCGTTCGCGGTCGTCGGCGGCGGAATCGTCGGCGCGAGCGTCGCCTTTCACCTGAGCGAGCGGACCGACGAGCCGATCACCGTCTACGAGCGCGGCGAGCCGGGCGGAGAGACGACGCGGAAGTCGACCGCGATGATCGGCGTCGCGGGACCGGAGCCGCTCTACGAGCTGCGCGCGTACGGCATCCGCCTGTACAACGACCTCCTCGACGACCCGACCACGGCACCGCAGTACCGCGGCGCGGGCCGGCTCAGGGTGACGACCGATCCGGACGTCGCCGCGGGCTTCGCACGGCTGGCGATCGCGGCAGAGGGGCGGACGGACGACGACGTACCGGCGTCGACGGCGATCGAGGGGATCGATGCGGCGACGCTCACTCACGGCACCGCGGCGTTCGTTCCGGGCGAGGAGATCCGAGGCCGGCTGCTCGTGCCGCCGGTGAACGACGAGATACTCGAGGGGGCGCTGTACCGTCCCGAGTTCGGCTACGTCAGCGGCGACGACACGCTGGGTGCCGGGGAGCTGGCCCGCGAGCTGCTCGAACGGGCGAAAGAGAACGGCGTCACGGTCGAATCGGAGACCGAAGTAACCGGGATCCACACCGCGGAAGGGCGCGTGGTCGGGATCGAGACGCGGCCAGCCGGGCGCACGGAGACGAACGCGGCTTCGAACGCGGGAGCGCGCGCGACTTCGGATGCGGGAACGAGCACGGGTCCGGATACGAACTCGACCACGACCGTCGTCGAGACGCGGAACGTGATCTGTGCGGCGGGGCCGTGGAACCCCGGGCTCGCGGCGACCGCGGGGATCGAGATTCCGGTCGAGCACGTCCGCTCGCCGGTGTTCTCACTGAAACTCGACCGACCGCTCCCGTACACGCTGCCGATGATCAAGTCGCACGAGTCGTCGGTCGGCATCCACCCGAAACGGCGGGACCGCGTGCTGGTCACGTACACGCCGCGACGCGACGGTGACGGGGATGGGAACGAGAACGGGCGATCCGACGAACACGGGAGCGACGGCGGGGCGCTCCGGGACCCGTCGACGGGTTCGAACACGCCCCGGGACGCCGAGCGACGAACGGCGCTCCGGTGGGCGGAGCGGTTGGTTCCGCTGCTCGCTGACGCGACGCTGACGGACGAGTGGGTCGGGATCGGGACGAAAACACCGGACGGTGCGCCGATCGTCGGACCGACGGCGGTCAAGGGGCTCTCGCTTGCGGTCACCGGATCTGGCATCCAGCTTGCCCCCGCAGTCGGCGATATCCTGGCCCGTCGACTCGTCGACGGCGAGATGACCGCCCACCACGACGCGGTCACGCCCGCGCGGTTCGCGGACGATCCAAGGCGCTGACGCGGGTCGTGGTCGCTCGATGCCGGCGGATCAAGCGAAGTCGCCGAGCCCAAGCTGGTCGTCGTCGCCGTCGTCATCGGGAGCGTCGCCACCAGCAGCATCGCCGTCACCGGTACTCCCGTCGTCGCCAGCAGTCGCCTCGTCATCGGGCGCGTCAGCTTCGGTCGCCACGGCAGCCTCGGTTGCCGTCCCATCAGCATCGCCGTCGTCCCGGTTCGGGACCCCGGCGAAGGCGCCGGCGGCGTGTTCCTCGAGCAACTCCTCGCGGCGGTCCTGGGCGTCCTCGACGATGGACGCGACCTTGTTCGTCGACTCGCCGGAACCGGTGATGGCCGACACCCCGGCGGCATCGAGGTCGTAGGCGGCGGCCATCCGGACGGTCAGATCCCGGGGCGAGCAGTGGTGGGTCATCGTGGCGAGGAAGGGGAGGACCTGCAGCCGGGCGGTCGCCATACTGCAGCCCTCGGCGGCGGCGATCCGTTGGACGATCTCGTCGACGGTCGCGTCCGAGGAGGGCCAAAACTGCGGTCGTCCCCAGCGCGTCCAGCCGCCGGCGGTGCCGTCGCGGGCTGCGGCGACGCCTGCGGCGGCGTTGTCGGTGACGTATCGCCAGTAGGAGTAGTTCTGCGTGGCGCGGACACGGCCCAGCCAGACGTCGGCGTTCGCGAGGAAGTCGTAGGCGCGCGTGGCCTCGGCGGCGTCGTAGGTCTTCAGGAGATTGCCCTCGATCCATTTCGTGAGGTCGTCGGGCGTCTCGTCGACGGCGTAGGCCGACTCGAGCGCCTCCTGAGCGCCCTCCTCCTTCAGGACGGCGTCGAGAAACGGGAAGATCCCCAGCGACCGATCGCGGTCGCCGGTGACCACGTCCGCGAGCTCGATCCGGTTGCGCCCCTCCGCGATCGCCTGAAGGTCGTTGACGGCACCTCGGAGGTCGCCGGCGTTTTGCTCGGCGATCCGCTCGAGCGCGTCGGACTCGAAGGCGACGTCCTCCCGCCGACAGATGTCACGCAGGACGGGGACGATCGACCGCGCGGAGACGTCCCGGAACTCGATCTCCTGACAGGCGTTCCTGAGCCCGCGGGACATCTCGTAGTAGTCGTTCGCGATGAGGACGATCGGCTGGCCCGCCTCCTTCACGAGGTCGGTGATCGCGGAGGCACCCCCCCGGTCGTAGTTGCCGTGGATGTTGTCGGCCTCGTCGACGATGACGAGCTGGCGGCTCTCGGTGTCGCCGCCGGCCGCGCCGCCGCCGGCCGCGCTGCCACCCAGGGTGGCGTTCTTGGCCGCCCGACCCGCGAAGCGCTCGATCACGTCCCCGGTCCGTTTGTCGGAGGCGTTGAGCTCGACGGTCTCCCACCCGCGGTCGGCCGCCAGCGCGTGGGCCGCGCTCGTCTTGCCGATCCCGGGGCTGCCGTGGACGACCACCGCCTCGCGGTGGTCGTCCCACGCGTCGGCCCACTCGGAAAGCGCCGAGACCGCCTCGTCGTTGCCGCGCACCTCCGAGAGGCTCGTCGGGCGGTACGTCTCCGTCCAGTCGCTCATTGTCGAGGCAAGGGGGGAGGTGCGGTTAGTGGTTTCGGAGCGGCAGGCCGGGCGTGTCCGAGGACGGTTCCACGGTGGGGGCCGGTCGGGCCGGACCGGCGAACCGGTTCACGACGCGCCGACCGGACCTACTCCTGTGCGTCGACGACGGCGACGCCGGCGAGGTTCACGATGTCCTTCACCTCGTCGCCGCGCTGGAGGACGTGGACGGGCTCGTCCATCCCGACGAGCATCGGACCGATCGCCTCGGCGCCGCCGAGGCGCTGGAGCAGCTTGTAGCCGATGTTGCCGGACTCGAGGTTCGGGAAGATGAGCACGTTCGCCGGCTCGTCGAGCTCGGAGAACTCGTAGGTGTCCTCGAGGATGTCCTCGACGACGGCGGTGTCCGCCTGCATCTCGCCGTCGACCGGGAAATCAACCTCGGGGTCCTCGTGGAGCGCCTCGACGGCCTGCCGGGGCTTGCGGGTGCCCTCGTTCTCGACGCTGCCGAAGTTGGAGTAGGACAGCATCGCGGCGCGCGGCTCGACGTTGAACCGGCGGGCCAGATCGGCGGTGTGTTTGGTCACCTCCGCGAGCACCTCCTCGTCGGGGTTCTGGTTGACCGTCGTGTCCGCACAGAACACGACCCGGTTTTTGAAGGTGAGCAGGTAGACGCCGGCGACGTGCTCGGTGTCCTCGGCCGAGCCGATCACCTGCAGCGGCGGACGCAGCGCGGAGGGATAATGGTGGGTGAGCCCGGTGAGGAGGGCGTCGGCGTCGCCGCGCTCGACCATTACGCTGCCGAGGTAGTTGGTGTCACGGTGGACCAGTTCGCCGGCCTCGGTCCGGGTGATGCCCTTGCGCTTGCGGATCTCGTGGAGCCGGTCGGCGTAGGGTTCGAGGCTGCGCTCGCTGGGGTCGACGATCTCCGGATCGAAGGAGAGCCCGAGCCGCTGGGCGGTCCGGCGGATCTCGTCGGCGTCGCCGAGCAGGACCGGCTCGGCGATCCGCTGTTCGGTAAGCTGGTAGGCCGCACGGATCATCTTCTCGTCGGTTCCCTCCGCGAGCGCGACGCGTTTGGGGTCGCTTTTCGCCTTGTTCAACACGACGCGCATCATCTCCCGGGACTTGCCGAGCCGGGCCTCCAGACGCTCGCGGTACTGGGCGACGTCGACGGCCGTTCGGGCCGCACCGGAGTCCATCGCCGCCTGCGCGACGGCCGGAGCGATCTCGAAGAGGACGCGTGGGTCGAGCGGTTTCGGGATGAGGTACTGGGGGCCGAACTGGAGCGGGTCGTCGCCGTAGGCCTTCACGACCGCGTCGGGGACGTCCTGGCGCGCGAGCTCCGCGAGGGCCTCCGCGGCGGCGCGTTTCATCTCCTCGTTGATCTCGGTCGCGCGGACGTCGAGGGCGCCCCGGAAGAGGAACGGGAACCCGAGGACGTTGTTCACCTGGTTCGGGTAATCCGACCGGCCGGTCGCCATGATCACCGTGTCGTCGCGGGCGCCCTTCGCGTCGTCGTAGGTGATCTCCGGGTCGGGATTGGCCATCGCGAAGAGGATCGGATCGCTGGCCATCGACCGAACCATCTCCTGGGAGACGATTCCGCCGACGGAAAGGCCGGCGAAGACGTCCGCGCCCGCCATCGCGTCCGCGAGGTCGCCCTCGGGGACGTCGCGGGCGAACTCGCGTTTGAACTCGTTGAGTTCGTCGTTCTCGGCCCGTTGCTCGGTGATGATGCCCGTGGAGTCACACATCGTGATGTTCTCCTTGCGGGCGCCAAGCGAGACGTAAAAGCGGGCGGTGGCGATCGCGGAGGCACCGGCGCCCGAGAAGACGATCTCGACGTTCTCGATGTCCTTGCCGGTGACCTCGAGGGCGTTGAGCAGCGCAGCCCCGGAGATGATCGCGGTGCCGTGTTGGTCGTCGTGGAAGACGGGGATGTCCATCCGATCACGGAGCCGGCTCTCGATCTCGAAGCATTCGGGCGCCTTGATGTCCTCCAGATTGATCCCGCCGAAGGTCGGCTCCATCGCGGCGACGCTCTCGACGAACGCGTCCGGATCGGTGATGTCCAGCTCCACGTCGAAGACGTCGATGTCGGCGAACCGCTTGAAGAGGACGCCCTTCCCCTCCATCACGGGCTTTGAGGCGCCCGCGCCGATGTCGCCGAGTCCAAGCACGGCCGAGCCGTTCGAGACGACGCCGACCAGGTTCCCCTTCGCCGTGTACTCGAAGATCCGGTCGGGATCCGCCTCGATGTCCAGACACGGGGCAGCCACGCCCGGCGAGTAGGCGAGACTCAGGTCCCGCTGGGTGTTCGTCGGCTTGGTCGTCGCGATCTCGATCTTCCCCGGCGGCTCGCTCCGGTGGTACTCCCGCGCGTCGTCGTCCATTCCCATACTCACCGCTTCCGGCGAGCGACCAAAAAGGTAACCGATACCGTCGATATTGAACGTCGACGATCGTCGAAATATGTCACCGGTCACGCCGTCGCTGAGGTCATCGGCCGGTCACGCCATCGCTGAGGTCATCGACCGGTCACGCCATCGCCGAGGCGGTCGACGAGGAGCCGCTCGAACGGCGCCGAATACTGCATCAGCATCGTTCCGATGACGCTCATACAGAGCACGTACGCGACCGTGAACGCGTATATCTCGTCGGCGACCGAACCGGCAAGGCGGGTCCCCTCCGCGAGCGCGACCGAGGCGATGATGAGCGAGAACTCCCCGCGGGTGACCATCCCGAGCCCGACGCGCGTCGATCGCCGGGTGCCGAGGTCGTACACGCGCCCGCCGAGATAGCCGGAGACGAACTTCGCCGGTGTCGTCACGATCACTGCGACCGCGACGAGGCCGACGACGCCGCCGAACAGCGAGGGATCGGTCACGAGACCGATCCAGAAGAAGAAGACGGCGGCGAAGGCGTCCCGGATCGGTTCCAGGCGGTGTTCGAGCCGGTCGACGTGGCTCGTCGCCGAGAAGGTCATCCCGACGAAGAAGGCCGCCACCGCCTCGCTGACGCCGAGCGCGAGCGCGGCGCCGGCGACGAAGACCGTGACCCCGATCGCCCGCAGCAGGAAGAACTCACTCGAATCGGTCGCGAGCAGCCGCTCGAACGGGGCGCTCCCGTAGACGACGAGCGCGAGCAGCAGGAGGATGAAGCCGATCGAGACCCCGACCGAGGTCGCCGCCGCGCGCAGATCACCGCCGCCGAGGATAACCGCGGAGACCACCGCGAGATAGACCGCGATGAACAGGTCCTCGTAGACGAGCGTTCCGAGGATCGGGCCGGCCTCGTCGTTGGCGATCCACCCCTGGTCGATGAGCGACTTCGTGATGATGGCCGACGAGGAGATGTAGACGATCCCCGCGAACAGGACGGCGGGAAGGGCCGCGCCGAAGAGGACGTAGCCGAGCACCAGCCCGATGCCGAAGTTGACGACCAGGTCGATCGTCCCGGCGCGACCGATCCGGTCTTTGCTCTCGATCAGTCGGTCAAGGTTGAACTCCAGCCCGAGGAAGAACAACAGAAAGACGATCCCGAGTTCCGCACCGAGGGAGACGAAGGCCGTCTCCTGGACGTACCAGCCGCCGACGATGGGGATCGAGGCGTTTCCAAGCACGAACGGGCTCAGCGCCATCCCGGCGAGAATATAAAAGGGGATGACCGACTGGCCGAGCCGGCTCGCGAGCGCGCCCACGAGCGCCACCGCCGCAAAGAGGACGCCGACCTCGAACAGCAGGGATTCAGCCGCCATCGGGACTCTCCGTCACGGCGTCGATCACCGTTCGTCGACCGGTCGACCGAGGTGCTCGCCCAGCGCCTCGACGCTCTCGCGGTCGCCGACGACGATGAGGGTGTCACCGACCGCGAGGGCGGTGTCCGGGCCGGGGCTGGCGATGACCTCGGATTCGCCCCGTTGGATCGTCACGACCGATGCGCCCGTCTCGGCGCGAAAGTCCATCTCCCCGAGGGTCTTGCCCACGACCGAGGAGTCCTCAGTGACCTCGAACCACTCCAGCATCGCGCCGCCGGGCAGCATCGCCTCCTGCACGTCGTGTTCGACGGGCTGGAAGTAGGCGCCCTCGAGGATCGTTCCGACGGTCCGAGCCAGCTGATCGGGGAGGTCAAAGAGCTTCTCGGAGTCCGCGTCCGGACTCGGTCGTTTATAAACCTCCCGGCGGCCGCTGTTGTGTGTCAGGACCACGAGCGTCTCCCCGTCGCCGAGGTCGATCTCGTGTTTCTTCCCGACGCCGGGAAGTTCCGTCTCTGTGACCGTCATATCACGATCGTTGGGCGAAGGGATTCATAAAGGGACGCGGTCCGGCGGCGTCCGTGGATCGGACAGTCATCCACGAGGCCGCCGCGGCCGATCCATCACCCAAGGACCGCGACGACGGTCCAGATCCCAGTCGCGGCGAACAGCGGGATCGTGAGGTTGTCGTCGACGGGCTGGCCGCGGATCAGCGGCGGAAGCCCATCGGCGATCGTCGCACCGATCGCGCCGACGACCGCCGCGAGGGCGCCGATCGTGGGTCCGAACGCCGGGACCGTGATCGGGACGGCGACGGCGACACAGACGAGGAAGGTGATGACCCAGACCGCCGGGCGTTTGTACTCGTCGGCTGCGTTCCTTCCGAGCGCGCCGCTCACCGGATCGCCAAGCGCCAGCATCCACAGCGTGGGGATGGCGATCGACGGGGAAAACCAGACCACGACGCCGGTCATACTCAGCTGGTAGAGCGCGTATCCCGCGACGTTGTCCCGCTCGTAGGGGCGCGTCAGCGTCCGAAAGATCGCGTGGTCGCGCCCGATCCCGAGTCGAAAGAACTCGAGGACTGCGACGACACACAGCCCGGCAAGCAGGAGGATCCGCGTTTCGGGCCAGTCGATCCATCCCAGCAGATACGGCGCGACATAAAAGGCCCCGCCCGCGTGAACGAGCCGGCGCTCCAGCTCTATCCGGTCGCGCCAGCCGGCTGAACCCGAATCGTGGTCGCTCTCGCTCTCGGGTCGGGGGGCCGGCATCCGCCTCAGGCGGCCTCGACGTCCGTCTCGACCGAGTCGTACCGTTCGAGAAGGGTCTCGAAGCTCGCCGCGCCGCCGTCGCCGAGCAGCGCGGCCAGTTCCTCCGCGAGCGCGTCGACCGGGACTCGGACCTGTCTCGCCGCGTCACGCTCGCGAACCGTGACCGAATCGGGGCCATCGCCCTCGAGTCCGTCGCGGTCGACCGTGACGCAAAACGGCGTGCCGATCTCGTCCTGCCGTCGGTAGCGCCGGCCGATCGATCCGGAATCGTCGTGGGCCACCGAGAGCCCGTGGCCGCGGAGGTCCCCGGCGATTCGGTCGGCGAGATCGACCAAGCGGTCGTCGTTGCTCACGAGCGGGAACACCGCGACGTCGACCGGTGCGATCTCGGGCGCAAGCTCGAGGTACGTGCGCTCCTCGCCGTCGATCTCGTCGACGGTGTAGGCGTGCGCCAGGACCGTCTGGACGATCCGGCCGATCCCGAACGAGGGCTCGATGACGCTCGGGATGATGTGTTCGCCGGTCTCCGTCTCCGTCTCGATCGAGAAGTTCGCGACGTCCGTCTCGACGGTGGCGGCGTCGTCATCCGGAAGATCGACGGTCACCGTCTCGGCATCGAAGGCGTCAGGGTCGCGTTCGGCCAGCGTCTCGAGCGCCTCGGCGACCGCACCGGCGTCCCCGCCGAACTCGGGACCGAGCACGGACATGTCGGGGTCGACCGTCGCCCGCTCGACCGTCTTGGGCTCGTCGTACCGCTTGAAGACGGTGAAGGAGTCGTCGGCGTGGGCGTCGTGTTTCGAGAGGTCGTAGGTGCCCCGGTCGGCGAAGCCGGCGATCTCGATCCAGTCGCCGTCGACCTCGCTTTCGGCATCCCAGCAGTCGGCCGCGTAATGGGCACGCTCGCCCGGGAGGTGCTGCCGGAAGCGGAACCGGTCCATATCGACCCCGATCCGTTCGTACCACTCCTGCGCGACGCCGAGGTAGTAGCCGACCCACGCCGAGCCGATGACGCCGTCGGCGACCGCCTCGCCGACCGTCGTGTCGAGGTACGTCCCGTCGTCGGCCTCCTGTGCGGCGGCCGGATAGAGCCGGACGTCGACGTCGGCGACGCGGTCGAGCGGCGGGTCGTCGTCCTCGGGGTCGATGAACTGCTCGAGCTCGGCCTGGGTGAACTCACGGAGCCGCAGGAGGCCGCCCCGCGGCGAGATCTCGTTGCGGTAGGCTGGGCCGATCTGGGTGACTCCGAACGGGAGCTGTCCGCGGGCGTACGCCTTGATCCGCGGGAACTCGACGAAGATGCCCTGTGCGGTCTCCGGACGAAGGTATCCGGGCTGTGCGTCGCCGGGGCCGATGTTCGTCGAGAACATCAGGTTGAAATCCTCGACGTCCTGGCCCGCAAGCGGCGTCCCGCAGTTCGGACAGGCGATGTCGTGGTCGCGGATGAGCAGCTCGACCTCCGAGCTGGGTAGCGTCTCCGCGTCAGCGATCGACGTTGCGTCCTCGATGAGGTGGTCGGCGCGGTGGGAGACCCCACACTCGCCGCACTCGACGAGCATGTCGTCGAACCCGTCGAGGTGGCCCGACGCCTCGAAGACGGGCTCGGGCATCACGGTCGGGGCCTCGATCTCGTGGTTGCCCTCCTTGAGCGTGAACCGGTCGCGCCAGGCGTCCTCGACGTTTCGCTTGAGCGCGGCGCCGCGCGGGCCGAAGGTGTAAAAGCCGGCCGTCCCGCCGTAGGCGCCGTTCGAGCCGAAGAAGAACCCCCGGCGCTTCGCCAGCTCGATGAGCTGCTCGCCGGCCATCGCTTACAGCCCCTCCAGCAGGTCGACGTCCCGAACGATGCCGGCGAGCTCGCCGCCACTGACGATCGGGATCTGTTCGACGTCGTTGGAGATCATCTTCTGGGCGGTCGCCGCGGCGGTCCGCCGCCCCGAGACCGTCACGACGTCGGCGGTCATGAACTCGCTGACGGGGCCGACCGGCAGTTCGACGTTGCGCGTCGGGAGATACCGGTTGCCGACCGCCTTGATCCCCTCCCAGGCCCAGTCGTCGTCCTGGTTGGCGAAGCTGTCGCCGGTGCCCTCCTCGCCCTCGACGACGCGAGCGACCGCGAGGATGTCGACCTCGGTGAGGATCCCGGCCATCGTCGCGTCGTCGTCGAGGACGACCGCGTACGGAACGGCCGAAAGGCCGATCTCGCGTTCGGCCACCGGGAGCGGCGCGTCGACGTAGGTCGCGTTGACCGACGGCGTCGCGAGGTCGCCGACCGCGGCGTCCCCGTCGACGTCCTCGCGCGCGATGGCGCGAACGACGTCGGTCACGGTGAGGATCCCCACGAGCGCGTCACCGTCGACGACCGGCAGGCGACGTGCGTCCTCGGCGACCATCACGGCGGCCGCCTCCCGGATGTCCACGTCGGCGCCGGTCGTCGGGACCTCCCGCATCAACATCGCAAGCTGGTCCTCGTCGGGATGATCGATCAGGTCGTCGCGGGAGACCAGGCCGCGGTAGACCTCGCCCGAGTCGGTCTCCTTGACGACGGGAACCGAAGAGAATCCGTGGTCCTGAATGTACTCGAGGACGTCGTCGCGCGTCCCGGGGATCTCGACGACCACGAGATCGGAGCGTGGCGTCATCGCGTCGGCTACGTTCATAGCCCGCCTTTCGCCACCATACCTCTTGTATACTGCGAAGGGCGCCCGACGGCTCACGCCGTATCGACCGTTCGATCACGGTGCCGTCGGGGTTCGACCGATATCGGCGTCTCCGTCCGGTATCAGTTTCAATATCAAGATAGTATTGGACGATAAACACCACGTTCACACGCTTGGAAACGTGTTCGATCGTCGTTTGTCCACCACGATCGTGTATACCGCCGCGGTTCGTGGATTCGGTTCGATGAGTTTATATGTGAGTGCGAATTGATGTCAACCATGTCACGGAGTTCCACTCCCTGGGACGAGCCGGACACCAAACCACGCGACCCGCCGCTGCCGCACGCGCGGGACGCGCTCGAGCCGGTGTCATCACCCGACGTAATGGCGTCGATCGACGCCACCCCGTCCCGGTCGGAGTTCGTCATCGCGGACGTCTCCCGGGAGGACGCGTGGGTGTCGGTCGAGGAGTCCGCCGCCACGGTCCTCGAGGAGTGGTGCTGATCGTTCGTAGCGACCGCGGATAGCGGCGACCGTCCCTTTAGCCACCACCACCGACAGAGCGGCCTCCGTCCTCGGCGACGACGCCGTCAGCGGTGCGAGGGTCCACGTCCGGCGGCGTCGGTCGGTCGAAGACCTCGTTCGCGTTCCCACGCCCGAACCAGCGCCGCGATCGTTCGACAGGTCGGCGTCTCGACGCCGTGGGTCTCCCCGCGGTCGATCGCCGCCCCGTAGATCGCGTCCACCTCGGTCGAGCGCTCGGCCGCCCGGTCCTGCCGCATCGAGGAGTGGTTCGCCGCCGTCGCGTCCGCGACGCGTTCGAGGGCCGCGAGCGCGTCGCCGTTCGAGAGGTCGACCCCCTCGGCACGGGCGACCGCCGCGACCTCGCAGGCCGCCTCGCGAGCGACCTCACTCGCGGGGCCGGCGGCCACCGCGGCGTTGTCGACGTCGGCGAGCGCCGTCGGCCCGTTGATCCCGGCGTTGACCGCCAGCTTGCGGAAGCGACGCCGGGGCATATCGGCCGCCGAGGCGGCCGTGATCCCGGCGGCACGGAACGCCGACGCGACCCGCTCGGCGGCGGGCTCCTGTCCCCCCGAGAGCGCCCCGACCGTCACCTCCCCGACGCCGGTACACTCGACGCGTCCGGGCGCCACCAGGCGGGCGCCGTAGGTGGCCGTGCCCGCGAGGATGCGCGTGTCAAGCGCCGCGAGGAGTCGTTCCTCGGTGAGTCCGTTCTGGAGGGAGACCACGGTGTCGTAACGACCGGTCGCGAGCACGCGGGCCGCGGCGTCGGTGTCGCCGGCCTTCGTCGTCACGATCGCGACGTCGGCGCGTTCGCCCGTACCGTCCGTGAGCGCGCGGGGACGGGTGTGTGCCTCGATCGCCCCCTCGATCCGGAGGCCGTCCTCGCGAACCCGGCGCATATGTGGGTCCCGACCGACGAGCGTGACGTCGTGGGTTCTGGCGAGCAGCCCGCCGACCAGGCTCCCGAGGCTGCCGGCGCCGAAGACGAGGATCCGCATACATCCGGATCCGACGTGGATCGGCAAAACGGTTGGTGGTCCAGGGGCCGAAAACGATCGGTGGTCCCGAAGCGGGCGGCCAGCCGTGATGCGCTCGATCGATCCTCAATCCCTGATCCCCGGTCCCCGATCTCTACTCCCTCAGCGGAGCAAGTATCATATTTATATATAAAATTGTAACCAGACATATTAGTACTCATATGTGATGGCGTTCCGGACGTCGCCGACGCATCAGAGACGGCGTCGACGTCACCGATCGCCGGAATACGCGCGTATTCGGCACGTCGATCCGGGGCGCAGCAACGACCAGCGATCGAGACGCGATCGGCGACGACGATCGGAGTTCGCGGACGGGTTTACCGATTTCTACGTGTCTCAGTCGCTATGGGAGGTATCGATGGAGGAGGATATTATTTTGTTTATATAGTATTTGAAATAATATACTAGATAACTATAGTCTTTATATTACTTTTCTAAGGACGTCCGTTCGTCATCGGAGTACCGATCCCCCATCATACTGATCCCGCACACCCGATCCCACATACCCGATCCCGCATACCCGATCCGGCCCCTTCCCGGGGGGCGCGGCAAATCTCACTCGAGGACGTCCGGGTTGGCGACGTACTCCTCGTCGACCGCCCGCCCCTCGAGGACGTCGATGAGGTTCTCCGCGGTAACGTTGAGCATCATCGTCCGCGTCTCGACGGTGGCGCCGGCGAGGTGTGGCGTCGTGAGGGTGTCGTCCCGGCCGAGCACGGGGTCGTCCGGCGACGGCGGTTCCTCGTGGAACACGTCCAGCACCGCGCCGCCGATCCGGACCCCCTCGAGGGCGTCGTGGAGCGCCTCGCGGTCGATCACGGCACCGCGTGAGGTGTTGACGAGGAGGGCCGACTCCCGCATCGCGTCGAGTTCGTCCGCGCCGATCAACCCGCGCGTTTCCGGGGTGAGCCGGACGTGAACCGAGATGACGTCCGACGTCGCGAGCAGGTCGTCGAACGAGACGAGCTCCGCGCCGACGTCGGCGGCCTGCTCCTCGGAGATATAGGGGTCGTACGCGACGATCCGCTCACAGAACGGGCGGATCCGTTTCGCCGTCTCGGAGCCGGCGGCCCCGAGTCCGATGATGCCGACGGTCTTGCCGCGCAGTTCCGTCCCCCACCAGTCCTCTGAGCGCCAGCCGCCGGCCTCGATGTGGTCCTGTGCCTCGGGAATGCGCCGGATGTGTGAGAGGATCGCGCCGACGGTGAACTCCGAGACCGCGACTGCGTTCATCCCGGGCGTGTGCAGGACGACGACGCCCTCCTCGGTGGCCGTCTCGACGTCGATGTTGTCGATCCCCGACCCCGGCTTCGCGATCGCTTTGAGGTTCGGCGCGTTTCGAATGAGGTCGGCGTCGTACTCGTTTTCCGAGTGGACGAACAGCCCCTCGGCGCCGTCGACGTGGCCGCGGAGCGTTTCGGGGTCGTAGCGTTGCTTGTCGATCACGCGGACGTCGACGCCGTCGAAGGCCGACTCGACGCGATCGATCGACCGCGTACTGAGGATGTCGTGGCTCACGAGGCGCCATTACCGCCCACGTGTAAAAACTGTTCGGGGGAGCACGGGCGATATCGGAGCAGCGTGGGCGATATCGGAGCAGCGTGGGCGATATCGGAGCAGCGTGGGCGATATCGGAGCAGCGTGGGCGATATCGGGGCGGGCCGACAGCGGGGGAGAACTGACGGAGATCGGCGCCAGGCGCGGATCAGGCGACGAGCTCGCGGAACGTCTCGAGGCCGGCGTCCTCGAGGGTCCGGATCGTCTCCGCGAGGTCGTCGACGCGCTCGGGGTCGAGTCGGGTCTCGGCACACTCGCGGAACTTCGCCTGAAGCCGCTCCTCGCTGACCGGGTTGTTCGGGCTGCCCGGTGCGTACTGCATCTCCCCGCGAAGACTCTCACCGGACGTGGTGGTCACGCGGACGATGGCGCCGTACCCCGCGAACTCCTCGTCGAACAGGTTCTCCTCGAACGCACGCGACACCATCGAAACGGCCTCCTTCGTCGCCGGCTCCTGGACGTACTCGTCGGTGAACTCGTGAATGCCGGCGTCGCCCTCACGGAGCACTGCGGCGAGGCAGAACTCGATGGAGAACTTCGCCTGCAGGGCGTTATCCGGCTGTTCGTGGTGGAGCATCTCGCTGGCCGCGTCGTCGAGGGTCACGACGACGTCCTCGACGGTCTCGGGCGAGAGGTCGTGTTCCCGGACGAGATCGCGCATCGCGTCCATCGCGGCGTGGGTGATCACGCCGGACGGGTACGGCTTGAACCCGATGTCGGGGACCGCCCATTCCGAGCCGAGATCGTCGGTGATCTCGGCGGGGTCGTAGGCGTCGTCGATCGTCATCACGCGGTTGTAGCCGATCTTCCCCTCGAGGATCTCGGTATCGGCCGTGAATCCGGATCGGGCAAGCAGCGCGGCTCGAACACCGATCTGTGCCGCGTGACCGGCGTGCAGCGGCTTCGTCATCGTTCCGAAGTTCTTCTTCAGCGCCGAGGATCCGGAGGCGACGATCCCCAGCGCGTTGGGAATCGCGTCGCCCTCGAGGTCCATGATCGTCGCCGCCGCCGCGGCAGCACCGAACGATCCCGCGGTGCCGGTGCTGTGCCACCCGTTCTGGTAGTGTTCGGGATACGTACTGTGACCGACCCGGTAGGCGACCTCACAGCCGACGACGTAGCCGGTGAGGAGGTCGGTGCTCGAGGCGTCGACCTCGTCGGCGGCGGCCAACGCCGCCGAGAAGACGGGCGAGGTCGGATGGATCACGATCGACTCGAAGGTGTCGTCGTAGTCGACGGCGTGGCCGAACGCCCCGTTCGCGAGCGCGGCGGCCGGCGCCGACCGCGACTCACGGGCATACACGGTCGCCTCCCCGTCTCCGCCGTGAGCGTCGACGTAGTCGTAGATCGTGTCGCCGAGTTCGTGGTGGGCCCCGAACAGCGAGACCCCGACGTTGTCCATGATCGCGGTCTTGGCGTGATCGAGTACCGGATCCGGGATGTCGTCGTAGGTCGTCGACTCGATGAACTCACAGAGTACGGCTGTTTCTCCCATACCCGGGAGTCGCCGTCCGGTCACATTAGCGTTTCGTTATCACGGACCACGATCGGCGGACCACGGTCGGCGGACCGGCTCCGGATCTCGTCGGTCATTCCACCGCCGGAACGGTCACGACCGGGATCTCCGTCGAGAGCAGCACGGACTGCGTCACGCTGCCGAACAACGCCTTGCCGATCGGCGTCTGCTTCCGGCCGCCGACCACGAGGTAGCGGGCATCGATCGAGTTCGTGTAGCTGACGAGCTCCTGTGCCGGGTTCCCGATCCGGCCGACCGGGACGAACTCGTCGGTCATCTCCGCGGCGACGTCCGCGGCGTCGCTTTCGGCGCCCTCGAGAACGGTCTCCGTGCCGCCGCTTGCCTCCTCCACTTCCTCCCGGTCGCGAACGTGAACGACGTGAAGCTCCTCGTCGAACACGTCCGCAAGGGTCCGTCCTTCAGTAACGAGATCCGAATCGGTCGCGTCGTCGACGGCTACCACGATTACCATACCCGATACCGACAGGACGGATCATAATAACGGTTGGGGGTCATCGTTGGCCACCAGCGGTGACGGCACGATCGGAGCACGGCGTCCCGGCACGATCGGAGCACGGCGTCCCGGCACGATCGGATCCGGTAATACCCCAGTGAAACCGAAGAGGTAAACGGGTGTGTGAGAAACTCGGCGCGAAGGAGTCACACACAGTACAATGGTCACCCGGAATCTCGCGAAGCGAGCGGGAACCGTCCGCGATCGCCTTGCCTCCTATGAGGTCGTGTTGTTGATCTCGGGGATCTGGTTCCTCGTGCAGGGGCTTCGATACCTGTTCCCGCCGCTGTTCGATACGTTTCAGACGACCTACGGCGTCTCGAACACCGAGACTGGGCTCCTGTTCACGGCGCTGCTCGTCGGGTACTCGATCGTCCAGTTCCCGGCGGGGACGCTCGCCGACCGGTTCAGCGAAGCCAAGATGATCGCCGCCGGCGCCGCGGGGTTCGCGGTCGCGGCCCTGATCGCGGCCAGCGCCCCGACGTTCCCGACGCTTGCCGGATCGGCGGTTCTGATCGGGCTCACGACGGGGATCCACAAGACCGTCGCCATCCCGTACCTCTCCCGAACGTACGCCGAACGGAAGGGATTCGCCATCGGGGTGATGGACACGATCGGCCAGTTCGGCGGCGCCGCGGCACCGCTTTTCGTCGCCGTGATATTGGTATCGGCGCTCCCGTGGAACGTCGCCTTTCTGACGGGGGCGGCCGTCAGCGCCGTGTTCGCAGGGTTGTTCTACGTTCGGGTGGTTCGGCGCGAGGACCCGGCAGGGATCGTCGACGACGACGGCGACGACGGTGACGGACAGGACGTCGAAAACGACGACGTGCAGGGCGTCGAGAATGACGAAGGGGTGGACGTCGAAGACGACGAGGACGTCTCCTACAGGGAGATCTTCTTCAACACCAAGTTCCTGCTGTTCGTCCTCATCGTGATGGCGTACACCTTCGCCTGGAACGGGTTCACCTCGTTTCTGCCGCTGTTCCTCATCGACGCAAAGCCCCTCGCGGACGAGACCGCGAGCCTCGTGTACAGCCTCCTGTTCGTCGCGAGCCTGACGCAAACCGCGACCGGCTGGATCAGCGATCGGCTCAGCCAGGTGAACATCATGTTGAGTCTGTTGTCCGTGATCGTCGTCGGCCTGACGCTGATACTGTTCGTCGACGGCGTGTGGGCCCTCGGCGGGCTGACGCTGATGATCGGGATCGGGTTTCACGGGTTCAGGCCCGTCCGCGATGCACACCTGATGGAACTCATCCCGGAGTCGATCCGTGGCGGGACGTTCGGGATCGTCCGGACGCTGATGACCGCGGTCGGGGCGATCGGGCCTGCCGCGGTCGGATACATCTCCGACGTGAGCGGCTACATCGCGGCGTTCTCCTTCCTCAGTGCGGTCCTCGCCGGATCGGTGGTGCTCATCATCGTGATGCGATCAGTGTGATGCGATCAGTGTGATGCGACCAGTGATGCGACCAGCCTGATGCGACCAGCCTGATGCGACCAGCCTGATGCGACCAGCGTGATCCCGGTGGCCCGTATCGAGCGTTGTGGAGGCTATCGTTCCGCATAATCGAACAGAAGGGGATCGTGAAACCGGACGAAACGACGCGCCGTGCGGATGGTGTTTACACAACTACTTGTGTAATTTGATGCTCGATCGCGGCGTGCGTCGGCAACGACGAAGATACGGTGGAACCACGAACGACGACGGATGCCCGAACGGTGATGGGAACGGATCCGTCGATCGACGCGAACAGCGGAGACGACACCCCGATGAACCGATCGAAGCGGACTCGACGGAGCGGAACGACGAAGCGAAACGACGAAGCGGAGCGACGGAGCGGACTCGCCGGCGGACCGTGCCGACATCGGCGGAGCATACCACATCGCGCGATGACGCCTCACTCACCCGGGAGGATGCGGTTCGAGAGCGATCCGAATCGAACCGCCGATGTGACCGCGCACGGCAATTCGTTCGATCATACAGAACGAATGTGGGATGACGGGTGGGGAGATCACGGCACGCCGTGACGGCAGTCGAGGCATCGATCCGCAGCGAACGACGGAGACGGAGAGTGACATAAACACACACATACACACACACACACACCACACACACAGAGACACGCCGTGTAGCCGACACGACGGGGATCAGCGGTGAATCGATACGGACGACAGGCGGACGTTTATTCCGTATAGCGGAACGATATCGAGCACGGGAGCGTCGACCGGGATGTGGTATCCGGGCCGATCACGTCCCGGGGATCGGGACCACAAACTTCCCCGTTCAATAGCTTTATTATGATCGGTATATTTTTGTATTGTACCTCAATGCTTCAGCGAGACACCGTCGAGCTCACCGATCAACAGCGATTGGTGCGTGACTCGATACGCGACATCTGTTCGGACTTCGATTCGGCGTACTGGCGCGACCAGGACGCCAACGGGGAGTATCCACAGGAGTTCGTCGACGAGCTCGCCGCCGGCGGGTGGTTCGGCGCGCTGCTCCCGGAGGAGTACGGCGGCGCCGACATGGGCACCGAGGAGGTGGTGGTGATGATGGAGGAGATCGCGGCCTCCGGCGGCGGCTTCAGCGCCGCACAGTCCGTCCACGGCGCGATCTACAACTCCGTTCCGATCGTCGAATACGGCAGCGAGGAGCTCAAATCCGACCTCCTCCCCGCGGTCGCCAGCGGCGAGACCTCGATCCAGGCGTTCGGCCTCACGGAGCCGAACGCGGGTTCGGACTCGACATCGATCGAGACGCGTGCCGTCCGCGACGGCGACGACTACGTCATCAACGGCCAGAAGATCTGGATCTCGCGGGTCGACGCGAGCGACTACCTCGTGTTGATGGCCCGAACCACGCCGAAGGAGGACGTCGAGAAGCGAACGCGCGGACTCACGATGTTCCTCGTCGATCTCGAGGACGCCTACGACCAGGGCGGTCTGGAGATCGAACGGATCGACAAGACGGCCAGCAACTTCGTCCACTCCTACGAGTTGTTCTTCGAGGACCTCCGGGTTCCCGCCTCACACGTGATCGGCGAGAAGGGCGAGGGGTTCTATCAGATGCTCGACGGCCTCAACGAGGAGCGGCTCGTGATCGCCGCCGAGTGCATCGGGCTCGGAGAGGCCGCGATCGAGGCGGGCGTCGAGTACGCGAACCAGCGGGAGGTCTTCGACCGGAAGATCGGGTCGAACCAGGCCATCCAGCACCCGCTGGCCGAGGCGCACGCACACGTCCAGGCGGCGAAGGGAATGGTGTACAACGCCGCCAGCGTCGTGGACGACGAGGCGGACTCCAAAAGCGTCGGCGCCCGCGCGAACATGGCGAAGTTCCTGGCCGCGAAGGCCGCCTTCGAGGCCGCCGATGCCGCCGTCCAGACCCACGGCGGGTTCGGCATCGCGCGGGAGTACGACGTGGAACGGTACCTCCGTGAGGCGCGTCTCACGCGGCTGGTTCCGATCACGCAGGAGCTCGCGTTGAACTACATCGGCGAAAACGTTCTCGGGTTGCCACGATCGTACTGATGAGGGACCGCATCACCGGGGATCTCCCGCGCCTCTCGGCGACCGAGGCGGCCCGCGAGGTCGGCGACGACGACACGCTGCTCGTGAGCGGGTTCGGCAGCGTCGGCTACCCGAAGGTCGTCCCGCTCGCGCTGGCGGAGTCGGACCGCGATCGATCCCTCACCGTGGTGAGCGGCGGGAGCGTCGGGCCGGAGATCGACGACGCGCTCGTCGAGGCGGGAGCCCTCGGGCGGCGGTTTCCCTACCAGGCTCGCGCGACGTCGCAGGCGGCGATCAACGACGGTCGTGTCGCCTTTCACGACAGGAACATCAGCACGCTCGGCGACGAAGTCCTCTACGGTGACCTGGCCGACGGCGACGTCGCGATCATCGAGGCCCTCGCGGTGGGCCCTGACTGGCTCGTCCCGACGGCGAGCATCGGCCAGACGCCCGCGTTCGTCGAGAACGCCGACCGGCTGATCGTCGAGGTCAACCGGACCGTTCCACGGGACGTCCGTGCGTTTCACGACGTCTATCGGACGGGACGGCCGCCGAACCGGGAGCCGATCCCGCTTCGGGATCCCGGTGGCCGGATCGGCACCGACCGCGTCACGTTCGATCCCGAGTCGCTGGTCGGGGTCGTGGAGTCCGACCGCCGGGATCAACCCTACGAATTCCGCGATCCGACGGCCGACGACCGCGCCATCGCCGACGCACTCCGGACGTTCCTCGAGGCCGAAGTCGAGCGGTCGCCGCTGTTCCGGGACTCCCTGCGGATCCAGTTCGGGGTCGGCAGCCTCGGGAACGCGCTGATGGGGGCGCTCGGCGAGGCGGACCTCGGCGATCGCGAGCTGATCTACTTCGGGGAGGTCATCCAGGACGGCCTCCTCGACCTGCTCGACGACGGGGACCTGGCGACCGCCAGCGCGACCTCGCTCGCCCTCTCCGCGGAGGGGCAAGACCGGCTGTTCGAGCACATCGACCGGTATGCCGAGGACATCGTGCTCCGCCCGGCGGACCTCTCGAACAGCCCGACGCTGATCGACCGGTTCGGCGTCGTCGCGGTGAACAGCGCCCTGGAGATCGATCTCTTCGGACACGTGAACTCGACGCATGTCAACGGAACGCGAGTGTTGAACGGCGTGGGTGGAAGCGGCGACTTCAACCGCAACGCGGCGTTGACCGTACTCGCGCTCCCCGCGACCGCGGCCGACGGCGACATCTCCCGGATCGTCCCGATGACGCCACACGTCGACCACACCGAACACGACATCGACGTCGTCGTGACCGAACAGGGCGTCGCGGACCTCCGCGGGGCATCGCCGCGGGAAACCGCGACGGCGCTCATCGAGAACTGCGCGCATCCGGCGTACAGGGACGACCTGCACGAGTACCTCGAGCGCGGCGAGCGACGCGGCGGGCACATCCCCCACGACATCGAGACGGCACTCGACTGGCACGTCGATCGATGATGACGGACGTCGATCGGTGATGACGGACGTCGATCGGCGTGGCAGGACGAAACGTGTGCCGTCCCGCCACGGGATACGGTAACGGTTTACTATCCCGGGACGTATCGTCGTGTATGTCACCGACGTCACCGGAGCAACGGATCGGATCGTTCGTCGCCGACCTCGAGTATCGCGACGTCCCGGACGAGGCGAGCGGGACGATCGAACGGGCCGTTCTCGACACGATCGGAGTCACGCTCGCGGGCACGGCCGCACAGGCTGGACGCGCGACGACACGGGCTGACGGTCCCGATCCCGACACGGCGGACGCCGCATCGCTGCTCGGACTCGACGCGTCGGCGCCGCCGGCGTCGGTCGCCCTCCGGGTTGGAACCGCCAGCCACGCGCTCGACTACGACGACCTCTCGTGGGCGATGGACGGGCACCCGAGCGTCACGCTCGTGCCGGCGTTGCTGGCGCTTGCCGACGCGGACACGAGCGGGCAGGACCTCATAACGGCGTACGCCGCCGGATTCGAGACGGAATGCGCCGTCGCCGAGCCGATCAGCCCGGCACACTACGAGCGCGGCTGGCACGCCACCGCGACGTTCGGGACGTTCGGGGCGACCGCGGCGGCGGCACACCTCCTCGGGCTGGACGCCGACCGGACCGCGACCGCGATGTCCATCGCGGCCTCGACGGTCGCCGGACTGAAACGGAACTTCGGGTCGATGACCAAGCCCCTTCACGCCGGCCTCTGTTGCCGGGCGGGCGTCACTGCCGCCCGCCTCGCGCGGGACGGGCTCTCGGCCGACGCGACCGCGGTGAGCGGTGACGGTGGGTTCTGGGACCTGTACGGCCCCGCAGGGAACGAGGACGGTGGAGTGGACGCCGCCGACGCCGCGGACACGACCGCCGCGGACGCCGAGGCCGGCGGCCCCGACGCGTTCTCGATCGGCGACCGCTGGCGACTCACGGACGTGGGTATCAACGCCAAGGCGTACCCGTGTTGTTACTTCACCCACACGGCGATCGCGGCGACACAGGACATCCGTGACCGGGAGTCCCTGGATCCCGGGACGATCGAGGACGTCACCGTCACCGCGTCACCGGGGGCGGCCGACGCGTTGAGCCATCCGGACCCAACGACGGGGTTGGAAGCGAAGTTCTCCATGGAGTACTGCGTGGCGAGCGCCGCGGTCCGTGACCGCATCGGCCTCGGAACGTTCGACGACGACGCGATCGACGACCCGGCCGTCCAACGCGTCCGCGAGCGCGTCACGCATCGTACCGACGCCGATCTCGCCTACGACGCACACGCGTCCACGGTTCGGATCGAGACCGACGACGGGACGACCTACCGCCGGGAGCTGGAGCGACCGCCGGGAACACACGACGATACGCTCTCGGCCGCGGCGTATCGTCGAAAGTTCATCGACTGTGCCACGGTCGTGCTCGAGGAACCGGTCGCTACCGACCTACACGACGTCCTCACGTCGCTGGCGGACGTCGAATCGGTTCCGGCCGCGATCGCCGCAGTCGAAGGACGGTAGTCGGACACGCCGACCAGGAATACACAGTGTCGACCGGAACCACACGGTGTCAACCGGAACTACGCGGTGGATCGACGACCAGGACCATACAGTTATGATGGCGCGGCAGAAACGATCCGGTGATCGGTGCGGATCCACGACCGATCGAGAGTGACGAATATATGACGACCACGGACACCGAACAATGACGGACACCAAACAATGACGGACACTGACACCGACGCGGACGATGCGGACGCACAGGACGGGCAACTGATCGCCGGCTGGCACGGGCGCTATTACGAGGACTTCGCGGTCGGGGATGTTTATAAACATCCGTTCGGCCGGACGGTCACGGAGACCGACAACGTCTGGATGACGAACGTGACGATGAACCTCAACCCGATGCACTTCAACGAGGCGTACGCCGCCGAGACGGAGTTCGGCGAACGCCTGGTCGACGGGACCTTCGTCATCGCGTTGGCGGTCGGGATGAGCGTCATCGACGTCTCGGTCAACGCGACGGCGAACCTCGGCTACGACGACGTGCGCCACCACAACCCCGTCTTCCACGGCGACACGCTGTTCGCCGAAAGCGAGGTGCTCAGCAAGCGCGAACTCGAGTCCCGCGACCACGTCGGGATCGTCGAGACCGAACTGCGAACGTACAACCAGAACGACGACCTCGTGTTGAGCCTGGAGCGAACCCCGATGGTGCTCAAACGCGACCACGCCGATCCGAGCGCCGCGACGCCGCCGGGGTGGCCGGAGGGGATCGGCACACAACCCGAGGACCTCTGAGCACGGATCGGCACGACGGCGGGCGACACCAACGAGTCAGTGAAAAATAATATGAAAGATCGTGATTGTATTGGAGCGAAAACACGTGGCCGGACGGTCGATATCGGCGATCGGGTGGCGAGGAACACCACGTGAGAGCGATCCGTTTCCGGGAAGACACGGACGGTGAGATCGTCCGACGCGAACGCTGAATCCAGCAGGAGCACTCATCCGGCGAGTCACCGCTGAAAGATGGTTGATCGACGCGGGGTATTCCGCGATGAGTTCATCAGGTTGTATATCTGTAACGGTGACACGTATGACGAGCGTCGATCCGTTCGTCGATCACACGCCGCCTTGATCTCGCCGCGCGACGAAGCAGTCCCCCGACTATATGTCAAATATAGTCAAAAATCCTTTTAATTGGGTGGGAGTATGTTATGGTTGCACCATGAAACGTGTTAATAGACGCCAAGTCCTGAAATCGGGCATCGCGACCGGCACGGTTGGACTGGTCGCTGGATGTACCGGCAACGGGAACGGCGGCGGCAACGGCAATGGCGGCGGCAACGGGAACGGCGACGGCAACGGCGACGGCAACGGTGGTGGCAACGGCGACGGCAACGGCGACGGCAACGGTGGCGGCGGATCCGACTTCCCCTCCGAGGCCTTAACGGGCGTCGTCGCGTATGACGAGGGTGGCGGCGTCGACCGGGAGTTCCGGCAGATGCAGCCGTACTTCACCGAGGAAGTCGGCGTCGAGGTCGCGCCGGAGTACATTGCGGGTGCCGGGACGCGACGTGGCGTTCGAACCGTGCTTGAAGCTGACGACCTCCACACATACGGGATGGTCGCGACGCCGGAGGCCGGCGCGGCGGTCGCCTTCGACGACGCCGAGGGAACCGACACCGGCTACGGCGTCGAGGACATGATGCCGATCGGCAACCACGTCAGCCAGATGTCCATCCTCCGCATCCGGGAGGACGAGGACCGCTTCACGACCGTCGAGGAGCTGGTCGATTACGCGGCGGACAACGAGATCACCGTCGGTGCCTCCGGCCCGACGAAGCGAAACATGCTGGCGAACATCAAGCTGGCCGAAGCCACCGAGGCCTCGTTCCAGTACGTCCCCTACTCCGGCGGCGGACCGACCCAGACCGCGCTGTTGCAGGGCGAGATCGACGTCGCCAACCGCAGCGTTTACAACAGCCTCGACATCATTGAGGACTCCAAGTGTATCGGCGTCTTCTGGGACGAGAACCGTTGGCCCGAGCTGACCGGCGACGCGCCGCCGGTCAACGAGGCGCTCGGCACGGACATCGACTTCGCCGGCACGGTCGGTCGCTACTTCTGGTTCGTCAGCGCGGCCCTGGCGGACGAGAACCCCGACCAATTCGACCACCTCGTCGAGTCGTTCCAGGCGGCGATGGAGAACGACGAGTACACCTCCGAGCTCGCGGGCGGCGATCTCGACGAGTCCGGCAAGCTGGACTACATGGGCCCCGAGGAGACGCTGGAGGCGAACGTCGGGGACTACGAGACGTACCAGGAGTTCATTCCCCTGTTCAACGAGTACGTCCAGAACTGAACGGCGTCATTTTTTTATTATGTCTGCCAATGAAAACGATTCAGTAACTGAGGGTACAGACAAATTCGCGGTCGGTGAGGAGGCGATCCAACGGCTCGTGCTCCCGACGGCAGCGCTCGTGTTGTCGATCCTCTATGTGAACAGCGTGCACGGGCGGATCTCGATGTCGAACCTCCGGTATCCGTACGCCGTCATTGGCGTGTTGGTCGTCCTCACGCTCGGCGTGTACTTCCAGGAGTTCCGTGCGATCTGGCGGATCCGCCGAAAGGAGGACCGGCCGCCGTTCGTCGACGCGATAACCGATCGGATCCACAAATGGCGGAAGTCGATCGCGCTCGCCGTGTTCGGCTTCATCTACCTGTGGTTGGTGGATTTCCTCGGGTTCTTCGTCTCCTCCACGCTGTTGATCGCGTCGCTGATGGTCGTTGCGGGGGAGCGGGACTACCGACGGGTGATCCTGATCACGGTGACCGTGTTGGTCGTGATCCGGCTGTTCCTCAACTTCCTGAACCTCTCGCCGCCGGAGGGACTGTTCTTATGACGGGAACGCGGACCGTCCTCAGAGAGGTGATCGACCGATGACCGCGGTCCAGCCGATCATCGAGGCGCTCGGCATCCTGTTCACGCCGGGGAACCTCGCCATCCTGATCGCCGGCGTCTGTGTCGGGGTCGTGGCCGGTTCGATCCCGGGTTTCACCGGCGCGAACACGGTGGCGATCGCGCTCCCGATCACGCTCCCGATGTCGCCGGCGATCGCGTTGGCGTTCATGTCCGCCATCTACATCGGCGCGAACTACGGCGGCGCGATCCCGGCGGTCCTCATCAATACGCCCGGAACCTCGGGCGCGACGGCGACCGTCCTGGACGCGTTCCCGATGTCGAGAAAGGGGAAGGCGTCGAAGGCCCTCGGCATATCGATACTGGCCAGCGTGATCGGCGGGATACTCGCGGCGATGATCATCCTCGTGTTGCTGGATCCCATCGGTCAACTGGCGTTCCAGTTCACGAACCGCGAGATCTTCGTCCTCGGCCTGTTCGGGCTGGCTGCGGTGGGCGCCACGCTCGGGGAAAACCTCCGAAAGGGGCTCTTCTCGGGGTTCCTGGGCCTGCTGATCGCCGCGATGCCGATCGACCCGACGACCGGCCAGCGCCGGCTCGATTTCGGCTACTTCGCCCTGTACGACGAGGTGCCGTTCATCCCCATCATCATCGGGGTGTTCGCGATCACCGAGCTGTTCTTCCTCATCAATCAGGATCAGATCAGCGAGGACACGTCGGTGAAGACGTCGTACTCCGGCATCCTCGAGGGCTTCAGATACGTGATCTCGCGACCGTTCCAGACGCTTCGCGCGATGACGGTCGGGCTGCTCGTGGGCTCGATGCCCGGCGCGGGAACGTCGATCGCGAACTTCGTCAGTTGGGCGATCGCGAAGCTGATGTCCTCGGATCCGTCGTCGTTCGGTGAAGGGAATCCGGACGGCGTCATCGCCTCGGAGTCGTCCAACAGCGCCGTGACCGCCGGATCGTTGGTGCCGACGCTGGCGCTCGGGATCCCCGGGAGCGGGACGACCGCGGTGATGCTGGGCGCGCTGTTGCTCCACGGCGTCCAGCCCGGACCGACCTTTATGCAGGACTTCGCCTTCGAGGCGAACCTGATCATCGTCTCGCTGCTCATCTCCAACGTCATCCTGTTGATCTTCGCGTTCGCCATCTCGCGATACATCGTTCGCGTGGTGTTGTTGCCGAGTCGGTACATCGTCCCGGTGATCCTCGTCTTAACGGTCATCGGCGCGTACGCGCTTCGGACCAACATGTTCGATGCGTGGCTGATGCTCCTGTTCGGGCTCGTCGGGGTCGTGATGCGGCAAAACGACTACCCAGCGGTGCCGTTGATCCTGGGCGTCGTTCTCGGTCCGATCGTCGAGAGCGCGTTCCTCCGGAGCATGCTGATAAGCGGCAACGACTACACGTACTTCTTCGAGACGACGATCGCGAACATCTTCTGGGTGTTGATCGCCGTCTCGCTGCTTGGACGTCCCCTCGCGAACGTCCTTAAACAGGTACTGCAGCCGCGGTTTGCGGGGCTGTTCGACTGATCGGCGTTCCGGACGAACCGCGTCCGGGCGTCGGTTCCCGTCGCGTTGTCGTCGTACCTCCGTCGTCGACGGCGCCGCGCCGTTTCTCGTTCTCGACCACGTCGTTGCGGGAGCTGCGTGTTCGAGAGAAAGTCGACGAAGACGACCCCGCTCCCGTCCGGCTCCCGCCCGCAGACTCCGGTCAGTGCGAGGAGAGCAGCGGCGGGAGGTCGCACAGCGAGTCGATGATCGCGTCGGGGTCACGTGCGTACTGCTCCCACGACCGGTCCGTTCGGTCGAGCCACACCGTCTGCAGCCCGGCGTTGCGGGCGCCGTTGACGTCGCTCCAGCTGGCCGTGACGTGTAGCAGGGCCTCGGGGGCGACGTCCAGCCGCGCCGCGGCGTGCTCGTACAGCTCCGCGGCCGGCTTGTACGTCTCGATCTCGTCGGCGCTGATGGTCGCCCGCAGGAGGTCGTCGATGTCCGTCGTCTCGACCAGCGAGGCGAGGAGGGACGGATCGCCGTTCGAGAGGATCGCGATCGGGTAGCCCGCGTCACGAACCGCCTCCAGACCGTCCCGAACGTCCGCGTAGACGTCGAGGTCGTGGTAGCTCGCGAGGATTTCCTCGCGCTCGGCTGCGGACACATCGACGTCGTGGACGTCGAGCGCGTACCGCAGCGCGTGCCGGTGGCGTTCGGTGGCCGGGCGATAGACCCCGACCGCGTTGCCGACGACCGCGTACTCCCGGGACCGAAGCTGCCAGATGCGGGCAACCGCCCGCGGCTCGTCCGTATACGGTTCGAGGGCATATCGCGTCGATTCGACGTCGACGAGCGTGCTGTAGGAATCGACCAGCACGGCGTCAACGCGGGATGGATCAAGGGTCATAGAGGGGACGAGGTGGGCGTCATACGTGAAGATCGATCGGGTCGAAAACTCACACGATGGTGGCGTCGACGATCGGATCGACGCGGTCGAGCGACTCCAGATCGTCACACAGATCCACGAGCGAGTCGGTCTGATCGTCGGAGAGCAGTCCCGCGGCCTGTTCGGTGAGTTTCGTCTCGAGCCGCTCCCGGCTGAAGGGATTGCGAGCGTGACCGGGCGCGTGATCGAGGCGCGTCTCGTAGCGCTGGCCGTCGGCCACGATCTCGACGATGGTCGGCGTCGAATCGGGGTGTTCCTCGACGAACGCGGTGAGGTCCTCGCTGTCCTCGACGGCGACGCGCTCCATCAGGGCGTGGACGGTCGGGTCGTTGCGATGGGTGGCGTGGTAGTGATCGGGCGTGACGTCGCCGTACAGGATCGCGATGGCGGTCGTGTACGGAATGCTGTGGTCGGCGCTCTCGCGCGTGAGGTCCGTCGACCACTTCGTCTCGTCGGCCAGTATCTCCGCCGCCTCGGCGAAGGTGTGGATCACGACCTCTTCGACCGCGTCGGGATCGATGTCGTGGTCCTGAACGAGCGCCTGCACGCCGGCGATCATCGGCTGCATGTAGTAACCACACGGGAAGGGCTTGAGGTGGGCATCCATGATCCGGTAGTCGGCGTCGTCACGGCCCCCGAGCCGGTCGACCGTGAGTTCGCGATCGGCGACGACCTCGAAGAATCCCGCGGGCCCCTCGAAGACCGCCTCGGGACCGGTGATGCCGGCACGGGCCATCTGACAGGCCTGGATCCCGCCATGTGTCGCGTAGGCGGTCGCGATCCCCTTCCACATACTCACCTCGCCGCGCCGGGAGATCCCCAACGAGACGGTCGAGGCGCCGACGATCCCGATCGCGTTCCGCAGTTCGCTGCGGGACAGTCCCATCAGCGACCCGGCCGCGACGGCCGTGGCGAGTGAGCCCCACGTCACGTAGTCATAGCCGTTGCCCCAGGTGACGCCCGTATCGAGCCCGAGCCCCTCGACCTCGTAGGCGAGAACGATCGCCCGGAGCAGTTCCAGCCCGGAGCAGCCCTCGGCTTGGGCCACGGACAGCAGCGCGGGGATGTGGTCGCTCGGGTGACAGGCCCGGCCCTGGCTGATGTAGGTGTCGTTGTAATCGAGGTACCGGGCCATCGTGGTGTTCAACAATCCGGCATACTCGAGCGACGTCGGCGCGCCGCTACAGAGCACGGTCGCATCGTCGGTGCCGGCGGAGCCGCCGTATACCGACCGCAGCCGCTTGCTCGGGGGGCTGGTGTACCCGCCCAGACAACAGCCGAGCGTGTCGAGCGTCAGTCGTTTCGCTTTCGCCTCGACCGAATCGGGGAGATCGCGGTCCGCCGTCTCCGCGGCATACTCGGCGAGCAGCTCGCTGGTCAGTTGCATAGTCGTACCTCCAAGCAACCATATATAAATATACTGGAAGCGGTAAGAATTCGGACGCGAGACCGCGTCCGTCGATCGAACCCGCCGGTCGAGCGAGTCAGTCGATCGAGCCCGTCAGTCGACGCGGTACTCCTCGAAGACGTCCTCGTCGATGGTGACGCCGAGACCCGGTTCGCTCGGCGGGTCGATCCGGCCGCCGTCCTGCACGTAGATCGCCTCCCGGTTGTCGATGTAGGGGCCGGCGATGTACTCGCCGGGGTCCTCGATGTCGTCGTCGAGGACGGCAAACTCGATCAGGGTGCACTGTCGACTCGCGGCGGCGACGTGGAGGCTCGCCGCGTAGTTGATCGCGGGCCCGAGCGCGTGGGGGACGAGCTGCTTGTTGAACGCCTCGACCAGCGTGGCGACGCGCGAGGCGCCGGTGATGCCGCCGACGTAGTCGAGCGACGGCTGGTAGATGTCGAGCGCGCCGGCCTTGAGGTGGTCGAGTGCCGGGTAATGCGGCGTGTGCGTCTGGTAGCCGGAGATCGGGACGTCGACGGACTGGGTCAGTTCCGCCTGTCCCTGAATGTCCGTGTGGGCGATCGGCTCCTCGAACCACTCGACCTCGTACTCGCTTGCGGTCTCCGCGACGCGGCGTGCGTCGGTCGCGTCGTAGGAGGTGTTCGCGTCGATCGCGAGCCCGAAGTCGTCCGGAACGGCGTCCATGATGGTCCGGATCCGGTGGCGGTCCTCCTCGACGCCGAAGCCGGCGCCGATCTTCATCGCCTCGAACCCCTTCTCGTGGAGCCAGTCGGCGTACTCGACGAGCTCCTCGGCGGTCTTGTCGGCCGGGAAGGTCGCGTACGTCTGGACCTCGCCGGTCTGGCCGCCGAGCAGCTGGTAGACCGGCTTGCCGGCGTCCTTACCTTTGATGTCCCACAACGCCTCGTCGATCGCGCTCAGTGCGCCGTAGGCACCCGCCCGTTTCACGTGGAGATAGAGCTCGTGCCAGATGTCCTTGACGTGTCGGGGATCCTTCCCCTCGATGTGTCGCGACAGCGAGTCGATCGACTCCGCGAGGAATCGATTGTTCTCCTCGGAGCGGTAGAACGATTCGCCGTAGCCGGTGATGCCGTCGTCGGTGTGAATCCGCACCACGACGGAGCTGATCTCGAGGTCGCGAGCGCCGACCTGCGCCGGAAGAGAGGCTGCATCGACGGCACTGCCGAGAACTGCCGTTTCGACATCGGTTATTTGCATGCTCGTGTAGCAAGCACGCCAGGTGGTTAAATATTGGTGGATATGACCAATATTGACCGGGATCGGGCAGTCGTCCTACGAGAGGACGTACTTGCTCCAGCCGCCGTCGACGCTGACGACTTCGCCGGTGATGTAGCTTGCCCGCGGCGAGGCGAGGAAGGCGACGGCGTCGGCGAACTCGGCGGGATCGCCCGACCGGTCCAGCGACACTTCATCGATCCGGGTCTGTAACGCCTCCTCCTCGGTGATGTCGCGATGTTCCGCGCGGCGTTCGACCTTGTACTTGAGTCGGTCGGTCATCACGAACCGGGGCGTGACGACGTTCGACCGGACCTCCGGGGCGTACTCCCGTGAGATCGTCTTGGCGAGCCCGTACAGCCCCAGCCGGAACACGTTCGAGATCGCGTGCCCCTTTGGCGGTTCACGCGCCGACGCGCTCGTGACCGTGATGAGCGACCCGACGTCGCTCTCCTGTAAGTGGGGAAGGACCGCCTCGGTCATCCACCGCGTGCTGGAGATGACGCCGGTGTAGCTGTCGTCCCACTGCTCCTCGGTCGCCTCCTCGAAGGTCACCGCCGGCGGTCCGCCGTGGTTGTTCACGTGGACGTCGACGCCGCCGAACTCGTCGACGGTCTCCTCGACGAGTCGGTTGACGTCGTCCCGGTTCGTCACGTCGCATTCGACGGGCAACACGCGATCGGCGTCGACGTCGGCCTCCACGGCCAGTGACGCCGCCGACTCCTCGGCCCGCTCCATCGACCGGGAACACACCGTGACGTTCGCACCCTCCTCGAGCAGCCGCTGCGCGGACGCGTAGCCGAGCCCCTTGCTCGATGCGGCGACGATCGCCGTTCTGTTTGCTAATTCGAGATCCATCTAGACGGAGTGACGGCGGAAGATCACTAAAGTTCTTCTATGTGATCCCGTGACGTGATCGTCCCGGGACGATCGGGTCCAACTCGATCGGTCGGAACGGGATCGGCGCGTCAGGCGTCGTCGCGTGACGGTGAGGTCCCGAAGGCGTCGAAAGCGTCGTGATTTCGATCGAGGGCGCCGTCGAGGGTCGTCGCGTACGGAACCGTGGTTTCGTGGTGTGCGCCGTGGGATCGGACGTCGACGGGGCCGACGTGGCCGTCCTCGACGGGGCCAAAGACGGTCGGTTCGGCCCCGAGGACGACCAGATCGCCGATACGATCTGGTGGGAGGTCGAACCGTGTGGCCGCCTCCGCCCGCGAGCACACGACGGCGATGTCGGGATGGTCCCGGATCACGGCGCCCGCCGCGTCCGGATCGTCGACGTGGACGTACGCGGCCCCGCCGAGGTTTCGGTGATGGTACGTGTGTCGATCGCGGATCAGCCGGACGACGACGGGATCGTGTCCGGCCGCGACGAGGATCGATTCGAGGTCGACGACCGTCGTCTTCCGCGACATTCCGTGATCCGCGGTGACGACGACGTCGTCGGCGCGGTCGGTGACCGTGGCGATCCCCTCGTCGAGCGCCCGGACCCACTCGACCGCGCGGGACTCGTCCGGGGCGTGCTTGTGGGGAACGACGTCCGTCGTGGAGACGTACAGCCAGTCGAGGTCGCGGTCCGTGAGGACGAACGCGGCGGCGTTCAGGACCCACTCGCTCGCGTGGCCGGAGTAGATGTCCGGCGCCGGGCCGATCGCCCCCTCGAGCCAGGTCGGCGGGTCCTCGGCGCTGGCGGCGACCACGCAGCCGCGTCCGATCATCCGCCGGAGTTTCTCCTTGACGACCAGCGCGCCGACGCGATCACCGCCGTCAGCCGCCCGCTGGAGGACGGAGTCGTGGCGGAGGAACGACGGATCCGTCATATACACCCGATCGCCGCGTTCGGGGTCGTAGTACGTGTTGCCGGTGATGCCGTGGTCGCGAGGCGAGACACCGGTGACGATCCCGACGTTGTTGACGTTCGTGAGGGTCGGCACGGCCGCCGAACAGATTCCCGCCCGCCCGGCCGCGGCGATCGCGTCCCAACCGGGCGTCTCGACGTCGTCGAGATAGGCCGGATCGAGTCCGTCACAGCAGATGACCACGTTCGTCATAGCTCGGATACAACGGGAACCAGCATAAACGTGTACCCCGACTCCGGTCAGCTGTCGTAGAACCAGGCTCTCGTCAACGCTCTCGCCAGAAACAGGAGCCCCACGCCGAAACAGGCGAGCGCGTAGGTCCGATCCCCGATCACCATGATCGCGATCGCCGACAGCACGAGGAAGACGCCGACGGCGACGTCGGCCTGAATTCCCTCCACCGCTGAGTGAGCCATTATCCCTGCGTTCGACGCCGGGCGTCAAAAGTCCCCGCGGTTCGGACGTGAACGGTCCCCGCGATCCGGACGTGAACAGTCCCCGCGGTCCGGACGTGAACAGTCCCCGCGGTTCGACCGACCGCCGCCGTCACTCGACGAGCCCTTCCTCCCACCGCAGGTACTGGTCCATCTCCCGATCGCCCTGCGCGTACGGCTTCCGCGTCGCCCGCCGTGGCTCCCGCAGCACGCGATCGTCGTCGCCCTCCGCGAGCGGCAGGTCGGCAGCCCGCCAGGCCTCGACGCCCCCATCGAGGACGGTAACGGTCTCGATCCGGCCGCTATGGACGAGCTGGGCGCCGGCGCGGTCGGCGATCGTGCCGGTCTCACAGGTCAAGACGACGTCGGTACTCCGGCCACCATCGGCGACGTCGTCCGCGCCACCGAGATCGTCCGTCAACACGTCGCCGAGTTCGTACCGGGGCGCCCACCACGAATCCGGCACGTGCCCGTCCGTATAGGCGTCGTAATCGCCGACGTGAACCACCGTCCGCTCGTCGATCGTGTCCGACAGCGTCGCCGGGGAGACGTACTCGACGCTGCGCGCGACGATGTCGCCGCCGAGGGGCTCGACGTCATCCCCGGTCACGAGCGACCGGCCGTCGTCGGTCCACGCGGTCGTGCCGCCCTCCAGCACGTGGACGTTCTCGAACCCCATCCGGTCGAGCCAGTAGGCGGTGATCCCGGCTCGGACGTCCGTCTCGGAGACCACGACGATCTCCGCATCGCGAACGGCGATGTGGCGACCTGCGGTCTGGACGAGCTGTCCGCCCGCGACGTGGGTCGATCCGGGAAGGTGCCCGTCCGCGAACTCCGGCTCGGTTCGGACGTCGAAGCGGTAGACCACGTTCTCGTCGGCGGCCGATTCCTCGAGCCGATCGAGGTCCGCGGGCGGAAGCACCGACACGTCCGTGTCGGCCAGCAGCTCCCGCGTCGTTTTCCGGAGCCGATCGCGTCGGTCCGGATCGACCGTCGCGTCGTCGGGGCGACCGGGACCAGTCGCCAGCTCCTTGCCGGCGAGTTGCCACCCCATCGTGCCGTTTTCCAGCTCGTAGACGTCGTCGATCCCGAGCGACTGAAGGGTTGCCGTGCCGATGATGCTGCGGGTTCGTCCGGCACAGTGAACGACGACCGGCTCGTCGTCCTCCCGAACCGCCTCGACGTACAGCGGGAGATCGAACCCCTCGACGTTGACCGATCCCGGGATGGTTCCCCATCGCTCGTACTCGGGCGGATTGCGCACGTCGATCACGGTCACGTCGTCCCGTCGTGCGTCCAGCTCGTCCGGGCCGATCGTCGGCAGATCCCGCGTCGCCGCCACCTGCTCGCCGAACGCCTTGCTCTCGTAGTTGAACGCGGTGGCGTGCACGTCCCCGTCGGCCTCCACGAGGTCGTATCCCGCCGCCGCCCACGCCTCGACGCCGCCGTCCAGATAGTCGACGGTCTCGTAGCCGAGCGCCTCCAGCCATCTCGCGTCGGTCACCGATCGCTCACCGTGGTCATCACACAGCACGATCGGCGTCGATCGGTTCGGCACGAGCTGTGGGAGTCGCCGTTCGAGGTCACGCCGCGGAACCCACGTGCTCTCCAGGATGTGCCCCTCCACGTACTCGAGGGAGGGTCGAACGTCGATGAGTGCGACCGGATCCGGGGAATCGAGCAACTCCCGGACCGCAGCCGGTGCATGTGCCCCAGCCATCGTATACCTTGGTACGGAATTACAATCGATGGGTAATAACCTGTCGGTCGTCGGGCGTCGGCGCCATCGGCCGGACCGCTACCGGAAGTTGCGGCCGGGGGTCGGAACAAGGCTTTAAGCGTCCCTCCGCCGAGGGGACAGACGATGCAGGCAATCGTGTGTCACGACTTCGAGGACCACAGCGTCGAGACCGTCCCCGAGCCGGAGCCGGACGCCGGCGAGGTGAAAGTCGCCGTCGATCGGGTACAGCTCAGCGTCACGGAGTGTGCCCTCTACCGCGGACAGCGGATCGCCCATTACGAGGCGATCAAACGCCGGCTCGAGGACGGTCCGGCGCAGGTGTTCGGCCACGAGTTCTGCGGCCGCGTGGTCGAGCTCGGCGAGGGCGTCTCGGAGTTCGAGATCGGCGACCGGGTGTACGCTCCGGCGAAGATCCCGTGTCACGACTGCCGGCAGTGTGACCGCGGATTCGAGCTCCACTGCCCGAACAAGACCTATCTCGGCTACGACACGCCGGGGGCGTTGGCCGAGTACGCGGTCTTTCCAGCGGAAGGACTGTGTACGGTTCCGGAGGGCGTTTCCGACGCGGAGACGGCGGCGCTACAGCCGTTGGCGAGCTCGATCCTCGCCGTCGACGAGGCCGACATCGGAACCGGCGACGTCGTCGCGGTGATCGGAACCGGCGTGATGGGGTATCAGTGCGCGCAGTTGGCGCGGACCCAGGGCGCTCGGACGGTGATCGGGGTCGACGTCGATCCGGAGAAGCTGGACATCCTCGCGGCCCACGGCTTCGAGACGGTCGACGCACGCGAAACCGATCCGGTTCAGGCGGTCGAGGCCGCCACCGCGGACGTCGGCGCCGACGTCGTCTTCGAGGCGGTCGGCGGCGAACAGCGCCACGGAACCGAGGGGTCCGACCCGCTGGCGCAGGCGTTCGGGATGGCCCGGTCCGGGGGGTCGGTCGTCCAGGTCGGCTACATCATCGACGAGATCTCGATCGCGCCGCGAGCGGTCCGCACCAAGAGCGTCGACTGGATCAATCCGGTCACCGGCGTCACCGCGCCGACGCCGAACACGACGACCGGGGAGCTGGCGGGCGAGCTCGTCGACGACGGCCGCGTCTCGCTGGAGGAGTACATCACCCACGAACTCGACGGGCTCGAGTCGTTCGCGGAGGCCGTCGAGATCACGTTGAACAAGGCGGAATACGGAGCACGCGGCCCCGCCCAGATCGTGCTTTCGGAATGATCGACCCCTCGGAGTGGCCGTCCCGCACGACCGAAACGCGTCGCACGGCAGGGGTGAAGAGGACGCTAGGAATACACATCTATTATATATGTGACGTGTGATCGATACACGATGAGATCTATCGAGACGAGCGCCGTTTCCCGACGGATCGTGGACGACGTGATCGGTGTCGACGCGACGGAGGACGTCGTCGTGCTCACCGATACGGGGAAACTGGACATCGCGGAGACGATCGCCGCGGCCTGCCGAGCCACCGGGGCGACGACCGTCGTGGAGATCATGCCGCGAACCGACGAACACGGCAACGAGGCGCCGGACACGGTCATCGCGGCGATGACGGCGGCGGACGTGGTGTTCACCGCGACGACCAACTCGATCACCCACACGGACGGGTTCCGGAACGCGCTCGAGTCGGGTGCTCGAACGGCGGTGTTCCGGGGCGTCACCGAGGACATGTTCGTCGCCGGCGGGATCGACACCGACTACGAGCGACTGCGCGAGCGGACCCTCGCCGTCCGCGAGGCGCTCGATGCGGCCTCGGAGGCGACCGTTCGGAGCCCCGCGGGGACGGACGTCACGCTCGATCTGCGCGGCCAGCCCGCCTTCTCGCTCGACGGGTACTGCCACGAACACAACGACAACCTCGGTGCGTACCCGGCCGGGGAGTCGCCGACCTCACCCGCCTCGGGAACCGGCACGATCGTCATCGACTATTCGATGGACGGCATCGGGCGACTGGACGACCCGATCGAGTTGACCCTGGAGGACGGCGACGTCACCGCGGTGTCGGGCGGACGGGAGGCCGACGAGCTTCGTGAGACGATCGAGGGGGCGGACGCGGGTGCGCGGAACCTCGCCGAGTTCGCCATCGGGACGAACCCGGACGCCCGGCTCGTGGGCAACCTCGCCGAGGACAAGAAACGGCTCGGAACGATCCACTTCGCGATCGGCGACGACCGAACGCTTGCGGGAGAGACCCGGTCGTCGATCCATCTGGACGGGCTCGTGCGAAAGCCGACCGTCGAGCTCGACGGGACGCGGATCCTGGATGCCGGCGATCTCCGACGCGACCGTCTGGATGACGTCACGGGGCGGGACGAGTGACGATCGGGAGCGAGACACACGATCAGCGGTGACACGGAAGCGTGGACGCCGGTTCAACGCCACCGATTCGACATTGCGGAACGAACTGGCGAAAATCGCGCCGGAATGGTCACACGTGGACGACCGAAACGTCCGGGATCCACCGTCGAGACCGTTGTTGCGTAGCGTCGAACGGAAGACGGTGAACGACGATCGAATCCCGGAGCCACCGACCGCGCCGACCGGAGATACTGACTATCGTAATATTGTAATCCAACACGATCAGGTGTGCGTGATGTTCAACTCGAGCTCGTTCGCCGTCCCCAACAGGAGGTTCGGAAGGTCCTCGTGGAACCGATCGCCGCGCAGTCGGTGGCTCGGGCCGGACACGCTCAACGCGCCGATCACCACGCCGCCGTCGCCGAGGATCGGGACGCCCACCGCGTGGAGGCCCTTGAGGTTCTCCTCCCGGTTGAAGCTGTAGCCGCGCTCCCGGATCTCCGCGAGCTCGTCCAGAAGTTCCTCCCGGTCCGTGATGGTGTGATCGGTGAATCCCTCGAAGTCCGTCTGTTCCAGGACGTCGAACAGTTCGTCCTCATCGAGGTTCGCGAGGATCGCCTTCCCCGCCGCCGTCGCGTGCAGGGGGATCCGGCTTCCGATCCCCGGATCGGTGCGCACCGCGTCGTCGCCGAACGCCCGGTGGATGTAGACCGCATCGCCGTGTTCCCTGACGATGAACTGCGCCCGCTCGCCGGTCCGTTCGGCGATCTCCTCGACCTTCTTCGTCGTCAGGTCGTACCCGGCCTGGCGGGTTCGGGCGTGCTGGCCGAGCTCCAGGAACCGTAGGCCGACGCGGTACTCGTTGTCCGTCTTGACCACGTATCCGAGGTCGGCAAGCGTCGACAGGTGTCGGTAGACGGTGCTTTTCGCGTATCCGAGCTCGGCGGCGACCTCGGTCACCGTCGCTCCCTCAAGCCGCTTGATCACCTCGACGGTCTCGAGCATCGTTCTGGTCGTTTGCACCGTATCCCTGTTCCCTGTGTCCGTGCCCCGTGTCATATATCCACTATTGACGGGGAGCTACAAATATCGTTCGATCATACAGAACGTGGATGGCGGTTCGAAGGGCGGTTTCAACGGGGGGAGGGGCCTGGCAGCCACACGACCGCATCGCCGGAAGGCCTACGCTTAAGCCGATCGGCGACCTTCCCACGGGTAGAGACACACACCGATGACCCCCAACGATCGAGCGATCGTCGGCTTCTCGATGATCGGTCACTCGATGTTTCACCTGTACGAGCTCGCGATCCCGCTGTTCATCGTCTACTGGCTCGTCGCGTTCGACGTCTCCGCAGCAGTGATCGGGTTGCTCGTCGGCGGCGGCCTGGCGATGATCGGTCTCGGTGCGATCGGCAGCGGCGTGCTCGCGGACGAATACGGGTCCAAACGGCTGATGACGGCGTCGATCCTCGGGATGGGCGGGTCGTTCCTGCTCATCGGGCTCGCGCCGCGCATCGAGGTGCTCGCGCTCGCGTTGGTCGTCTGGGGGATCGCCTCCAGCCTGTATCACCCCGCTGCGCTGTCGCTTTTGACCCGGGGACCCACCGAACGCGGGACGGCGCTGGCGTACCACGGCGCGGCGGGGAACGTCGGGACCGCACTCGGACCGTTCGCGGCGGCGGTGCTGTTGACGGTCGCTCCCTGGGAGTGGGTGGCGATCGCGTTTGCGGCCCCCGCGGTCCTCGCGGCGGCGATCGCGTTCCGGTTCGAGTTCGACGAACGCGCCGGATCCGACGGCGTGAACGGAGACGGCCCCGACGTCGACGAAGAGACCGGAACCGACGTCGACGAGCGCACGACGCGCGGAGGCATCACCGACCTCCGCGGGTTTCTGGCGCAGTCGACCCACCTCTTCACCGGGGGGTTCCTCGTGGCGTTCGCGATCATGATGGTTCACGGCGTCTACTCGCGGGGGATCCTCTCGTTCCTGCCGGAGATCCTCGCCGACCTCCCGCTTTTCGCCCCGGTTCCGCTGGGCGAGAGGACCATCGAACCGAGCCAATACGTCTTCGCGGGGCTGCTCCTGTTGGGGGCGGGCGGCCAGTACGTCGGCGGCAAACTGACGGATCGAACGCGGACGGCGGTCGCGCTCATCGCGACGTACGTGGTCCTCGTCGGCGCCTCGCTCGCGTTCCTGCCCGCAGCCGAGGCGGGCATCGTACCGATGCTCGTCGTCTGCGGCGCCCTCGGGTTCACCATCTACATGACGGCGCCGATCCGACAGGCCCTGTTGGCGGAGTATTCCGACGCCGACGTTCGCGGGTTGTCCTTCGGCTACTTCTACCTCGGGGTCTACGGCGTCGGCGCCGTCGGCGCCTCCCTTGCCGGATTCGTGTTGACGTACGGAACGACCGGGACGTTCTTTCTCGTCTTCGCCGCCGTCGCGGCCCTGGCGGTCGGCCTGGGCGTCCTGCTGATCGTCCGATACACCACGGACGCGACGGCCGCGACGGACGCGGAAGGCGCGGCAGAGACCGTGAATACGGCAGAGACCGTGAATACGGCAGAGACGAGGGAGACGACGACCGATGAGGGTCATTGAAGCGTTCGGATTACAGCCATAATTTTGTAATATGTCGGGACGGAACAGAACGAAGGCGGCAAGACGTTCACCATCGCTGAATATGGTTCGAGATGACACGCCCCGTACGCGCCGGGTGACCCCTCGTTCACCACTGCAGAACGGGTCACCGACGACAGCTGACGCGGTTGGAATCCTCACCCAAACACGAAGTCGAGTTCGATGACGTTGGCCGTCTCGCGGACGGCCTCGGTGAGTTCGGGCTCACGGTCCGGATCGGTGAACTGACGCGATGGGCCCGACACGCTGACCGATCCGATCACGGTTTCCTCGACCAGGATGGGGGCCGCGAAACAGCGGAGCCCGACGATGCTCTCCTCGGCGTCGATCGCGATCCCGGTCTCGCGGATCTCCGCGAGTTCCGACGCCAGCGCCTCCCGTGAGGTGATCGTGTGGTCGGTGAACGAGGGAAGCCCGTGCGTCTCGACGATCTCGTCGACGCGGTCCTCGGGGAGGTGTGCAAGCAGGGCTTTGCCGGTCGCGGTCGCGTGCATATGCCGGCGCTCGCCGCGGGTCATCGCGCCGTCGGCCGCGCCGCCGGCGTTCGCGGCGTGGACGCAGGTACCCTTGCCGCGTTCCTCGACGACGAGGTTCGCCCGTTCGCCGGTCCGATCGGCCAACTCCTCGACGTGTGACCGGCCGCGTCGGTAGACCGGAAAGCCCTGTTGGACGGCCGTCCCGAGGCGCAGGAAGTCGCCGCTCAGCCGGTAGTGGCCGTCCTCCTTCCGGAGATAGCCGATCTCCTGCAGCGTGTGGAGGTGCGTGTACGCCGTACTCTTCGACAGCGACAGCTCATCCGCGATCGCGGACGCGCCGGCGCTCTCGAGCCGTTCGATCGCTTCAATGATCTCGAACGCTCGCTCGACGGCACCGATCGTCTTGGTGGTCCCACCCATACGTACGGGACACAGGGCGTGGTCGCAAATACCTTTTCATCGATAGTGAACGACATCCCGGGATCGACGGCGGACGCGGGGGCGCAGGCGTGGCAACGCGGGCGTGGCTGTGCGGGCGTGCCGACGGAGGTGTGCCGCTGCGGACGGGCTCGTCCGGGGGACGCCACCGAAGAAGATATATCACGGGAGCAAGACCTCCGATCGAGATGGGAGAAACCCAATTCGCGTTACCCGACGTCGGCGAGGGCGTCGCCGAGGGCGAACTCGTCGCCTGGCTCGTCGAGGAGGGCGAGCGCGTCGAGGAGGACCAGCCCGTCGCCGAGGTGGAAACCGACAAGGCGATCGTGGAGATCCCCGCAGCCTACGACGGCGTCGTCACGCAGCTTCACGCCGAGGCGGGCGAGATCGTGCCCGTCGGGGACGTGATCGTCACCTTCGACGTCGACGAGGAGGGATCGACGACCGAGAGCGACACGGGGTCGGCAACGGCCGACGGCGACCGGGGAGGGAACGACGGTGACGCCGCCGGCGATGAAACCGACGCGGCGGTGACCGAGGGCACCGGCACGGCCGACACCCCGACCGATCGCGTGTTCGCGCCACCGAGCGTTCGCCGAGCCGCGCGCGAGGCCGACGTGGACCTGGCGACCGTCCCGGGAAGCGGCCCGGGCGGGCGCATCACCGGCGATGACCTCCGTGCAGCCATCACCGGACGATCGCCACCGGGCGGCCAGGACGATCTGACGGCGTCCGAGAGCGGATCGATGGCGACCCCGGGCGGATCGATGGCGTCCGGGGGCACGCCGACGGGTGCCGATGATGGACCGACGGCGGGCGAGGACGACCGACCGAGGAGTGACCCGGCGGTCGGCGGGACCGACGGTGTCGGCGCGCGGAACGCCGATCGGGATCGGACGCTCGCGATGCCCGCAACCCGAGAACTCGCTCGGGAGGAGGATATCGACATCGATGCGGTTCCCGCAAGCGAGCGGCGCGACGGCGAGGCGTACGTCACGCCCGAGGACGTGCACGCATACGTCACGGGCGAGACCGGCGTCGGCGCCGGCGCTTCCGGATCCGGAGTCGACGACGGAACCACCGGATCCGGCCCAGCAGCCGCCGGGGGCGCAAGTTCCGGTACCGGGTCAGAAGCCGGGACTGGAGCGGATACGGAGGGGACCCAGCCGGGTGACCGGATCCCGTATCGGGGCGTCCGCCGGACCATCGGTGAACGGATGGCGACCGCGAAGTACACGGCCCCGCACGTCAGCCATCACGACGAGGTCGACGTCAGCGACCTGGTCGAGACGCGCGAACGCCTCACCGCGTCGACGACCGAGGACGCACCCCGGCTAACCTACCTGCCGTTCGTGATCAAGGCGGTCGTGGCGGGACTGCGTGCACAGCCGATCCTCAACGCGGAGCTGGACGAGGCGGCCGAGGAGATCATCGTTCACGACAGCTACGACATCGGCATCGCGGTCGCGACCGACGCGGGGCTGATGGTGCCCGTCGTCGAGGACGCCGACGAGAAGGGGCTGCTCGAGCTGGCCGCTGAGGTCCGTGATCTCGCCGCCCGGGCCCGGAATCGGACTATCTCGCCCGAGGAGCTGCAGGGGAGCACGTTCACGATCACGAACCTCGGGGCGATCGGCGGCGAACACGCCTCGCCGATCATCAACTATCCCGAGGTGGGGATCCTGGCGCTCGGCGAGATCAAGCGGAAGCCGGCGGTCCACGAGGGCGAGGTGGTTCCCCGGGACCTGTTGACGGTCTCGATGTCGGTCGACCATCGGGTGGTCGACGGCGCCGACGCCGCCCGGTTCACGAACGAGGTTACGCGGTACCTGAACAACCCGGACCTGCTGTTACTCGAGTAATTATGGTGATGGGAGACGTCACGACCGGAACGGACGTATTGGTTATCGGCGGGGGCCCCGGCGGCTACGTGGCCGCGATCCGCGCCGCACAGCGCGACCTCGACGTCACGCTCGTCGAGAAGGACGCCTACGGCGGGACCTGTCTGAATCACGGCTGTATCCCCTCGAAGGCGCTGATCAACGCCGCGGACGTGGCCCACGAGGCGGCACACGCCGAGGGGATGGGTATCCACGCCGATCCGGCGGTCGACGCGGCCGCGTTGACCGACTGGAAGGACGACGTCGTCGACCAGCTTACCGGCGGCGTCGAGAAGCTGTGTAAGGCGAACGGCGTGACCCTCATCGAGGGGACCGCCGCGTTCTCCGGCGAACACACCGCCCGGATCGCCCACGGCGGCGACGGCCAGGGGATGGAGTCCGTCGAGTTCGAGCACGCGATCGTCGCGACGGGGAGCCGGCCGATCGAGGTACCGAACTTCCCGTTCGCCGAGGACGCGGTGTGGTCTTCACGCGACGCGCTCGGCACGGAGACGGTTCCCGACCGGCTCGTGGTCGTCGGCGCCGGCTACATCGGGATGGAGCTCTCCACGACCTTCGCCAAGCTCGGCGCCGACGTCACCGTCGTCGAGATGCTCGACGACGTGCTCCCGATCTACGACGACGACGTGACGCGTGTCGTTCGTTCGCGGGCCAACGAGCTGGGGATCGACTTCTCGTTCGGCGAGGGCGCACGCGATCTGCGCGAGACCGACGACGGGGACGGGGACGGAGACGGGGACGGGATCGAGATCGTCACCGAGACCGAGGACGGCGAGGAGTCGGTCTATGGGGCCGATCGCGTGCTGGTCGCGGTCGGTCGCGAGCCGGTGACGGACACGCTCGAACTGGACGCAGCCGGCCTGGAGCCCGACGAAAACGGGTTCCTCAAGACCGACGCACAGGGCCAGACCGACCTCGACCACGTCTTCGCGGTCGGCGACGTCGCGGGCGACCCGATGCTCGCCCACGCCGCCAGCCACGAAGGCATCGTCGCCGCCGAAACCATCGCTGGTGAACCGGCCGCTCTCGACGCGCAGGCGATCCCGAGCGCGGTGTTCACCGACCCGGAGATCGGGACGGTGGGACTCACCGAGGCCGAGGCCGATGCGGAGGGATTCGACCCCGTCGTCGGAGAGATGCCGCTTCGCGCGAGCGGTCGCGCGCTCACGATGGATGAGACCGACGGCTTCGTCCGGATCGTCGCCGACGAGCCGAGCGGCTACGTCCTGGGCGGACAGGTCGTCGCCCCTGAGGCGTCGGAGCTGATCGCGGAGATCGGCCTCGCGATCGAGATGGGCGCGACGCTCGAGGACGTCGCGACGACCGTTCACACCCATCCGACGCTGTCGGAGGCCGTAATGGAGGCCGCCGAGAACGCGATGGGGCAGGCGATACACACGCTCAATCGGTGAGGCGGCCGTCCCCACACCGATCCGCGGACGCCGGATCACGCCGTCCGACCACCGGAACACATATTACATCCCTGTTCGACGGTTATCGTATCGTATGAACGAACGGCCACGTCCGGGACCCTCGGGATCCGTCGACGTCGAGGGCGTCTCACAGGGCGATCTCGACGTCGGGACCCACCGGGTGGTGGACGCCGACGGATCGGTGGTTTCCCCCGAGGCGGTTCCCGACCTCGACGACGACTGGTTCCGCGAGTTGTACCGATGGATGGTGTTGCAACGGACCTTCGACGAGCGCGCGACGAAGCTCCAGCGGCGGGGAATGCTCGGCACGTATGCCTCGGGTCAGGGCCAGGAGGCGAGCATCATCGGCAGCGCGTTCGCGTTGGTCGACGAGGACTGGATCTTCCCGTACGGGCGGGAGGCCGGAGCCCTGTTGATGCACGGCCTCTCGATGCGGGACCTCCTGTTGTACTGGCGCGGCGTCGAGGACGCCTCGCGGATGGAGGGCGCGAACGTCTTCGGGTTCGCGATCTCGATCGGCTCACACATCCCGGTCGCGACCGGGAAGGCCTGGGGACAGAAGCTCGACGGCGAGGACGCGGTCTCGTTCGTCAACCTCGGCGACGGGGCGACCTCGACCGGCGCGTTCCACGAGGGGATCAACTTCGCGGGCGTGCTCGGGGTCCCGGCGGTGTTTTTCACCCAGAACAACCAGTACGCGATCTCGATGCCCTTCGAGGAGCAGACCGCCGCCGACACCGTCGCCCAGAAGGCGCTCGCCTACGGAATGGACGGGATTCGGGTCGACGGCAACGACGTCCTCGCGGTCTACAACGCGGTCGCGACGGCGCGTGAACGGGCGCTTGCCGGTGAGCCGATGCTCGTGGAGGCGGTAACGTACCGCCGCGCCGCCCACACCACGAGCGACGATCCGACGCGGTATCGCGAGGATTCGGAGGTCGAGGCGTGGGAACGACGGGACCCCCTCGAACGCTATCGGGCGTTCCTCGAGGAGCGCGGGCTGCTCGAGGCCGTCGACGAGGAGGCGATCCAGGAGGAGGTGAACGAGCTGTTCGACGAGGCGGTCGAGGCGGCCGACGACTACCCCGAGCGGGACCCCGCAGAGCTGTTCGAGTGGCTGTACGCGGACCTCCCGCCGGAGCTCGAGCGACAGCGCGACGCGTTCCTCGACCTGCTCGAGCGGCGACCGGAGCTGTACGAGTACATCGAGCACCGGCCCAAGGGGTGATCCAATGAAGGCAACCATCATCGAAGCGATAAACGACGCATTACACGAGGAGATGGCCAGCGACGACCGGACCGTGGTCTTCGGCGAGGACGTCGCCGAGTCCGGCGGCGTGTTCCGGGCGACCGAGGGGCTCCTCGAGGAGTTCGGCGGGGACCGCGTCCTCGATACGCCGCTGTCGGAGATCGCGATCGTCGGCGGCGCGATCGGGTTGGCCGCGCACGGCTACCGGCCGGTCGCGGAGATCCAGTTCTCGGGGTTCCTCCCGCCGGCGTTCGACCAGCTCGTGACGAACGCGAGCCGGCTCCGGTGGCGGACCCGCGGGGAGATCACCGCGCCGATGACGGTGCGAACCCCCTACGGCGCCGGCGTCCGCGCGCTCGAGCACCACTCGGAGAGCCTGGAGGCGTCCTACGGCCATCTTCCGGGGCTGAAGGTGGCGATCCCGAGCACGCCGGCCGACGCCAAGGGCATGTTGACGAGCGCGATCCGCGACCCCGATCCGGTGCTGTTCATGGAGCCGAAACACGTCTACCGGTCGTTCCGCGAGGAGATTCCCGAGGGCGAACACACCACCCCGCTGGGGGAGGCCGCGGTTCGTCAGACGGGCGCAGACGTGACGGTGATCGCGTGGGGCGCGATGATGCACAACACGCAGGAGGCGCTCGCGGACCTGCCGGACGTCGACGCCGAGCTGATCGATCTCCGATCGATCTCCCCGCTGGACCGCGAGACCGTGGTGAAGTCCGTGAAAAAGACCGGCCGCTGTGTGATCGTCCACGAGGCCGCCAAAAGCGGCGGCTTCGCCGGCGAGCTGATCGCGACGATCAACGACGAGGCGCTCGCGTACCTCGAGGCGCCGGTGCGTCGGGTGACCGGGTTCGACACGCCGGTTCCGCTGCTGTCGATGGAGGACTACTACATCCCGCACCCGCCCCGCATCGAGGAGGCGATCGTCGAAACGGTCGAGTACTGACCGGGGGCGGTAGCGCCGTCGACCGCCGTTCAAACCGACCCGGGGCTCCCGACCCGGACTCTCGCGTCGACGCGGGGCCCTCCGCGGAACCGGTCGATCCGGCCGGCGGATCATCGATATCGTTCGTGTTAGTTATCGAAAATTACTTAATAACCGATTCGGATCGTATGAGTCGAATGTTACCGATAGACGCGTTAACAGGGAGTGCACCGCTCGTCGTCGACACGATCCTGAACCCGATCGTCGTGTTGGCGATCGGGATCGGGTTGGTCGTACTGTTCATGATGCGGTTGGAGCTACCGGCGTTCCTGGCGCTGATCCTCGCGACCTTCGGCGTCGGGTTGATCTCGCCGAGCGTACCGGTAGCCGATATTCCCAGCTCGGCAGCGAATACGTTCGGGTCGATCCTCGGGGCCGTCGGGATTCCGATCCTGATGGCCGCGCTGATCGGCAAGTGTCTGATAGAGAGCGGGGCCGCCGACCGGATCGTTCGCGGCTTCCACTCGACGATCGGCGAGGGACGCGAGGACGTGACGCTGCTCGGCAGCAGCTTCGTGCTGTCGATCCCGGTGTTCTTCGACACCGTGTTCTACCTGCTGGCTCCGATCGCCAGGGCGATGCGGGCCCGAACCGGCGAGAAGATGGGGCTGTACACTACGGCGATCATCGGCGGCGCGTTCGCCGCCCACGCCCTGGTTCCGCCGACCCCTGGCCCGATCGCGGTCGCCGGAGAGTTCAATATCGACCTCGGGATCGTCATCATCGCGGGACTCCTCATCGGGTTCCCGACCTCGATCATCGGGGGGCTCATCTACGGTCGGTGGATCGACGCCCGGATGGACGTCCCGCTGCGGGAGGCGCTCGGCACCACCGTGGAGGACCTCAACGAGACGATGGAGCGGTCGACCGCCGAGCTGCCGGGCTTCCTCGAGGCGATGGCGCCCATCGTGCTCGCGGTGATCCTCGTGGCAGCGAACACGATCGCGACGAACCTCCTGCCGGAGGGGGCGTCGATCCTGACCGTCACCGGATTCCTCGGCGACGCGAACATCGCGCTGACGGTGGCCGCCCTCGCCGCCATCGGCACGTTCTACCGGTTCCAGGAGGGCGATCTCGAGGTGTTCAACGACGAGCTGGTCACCGCCCTGAAGGACGGTGGGAACATCATCGCGATCACGGCGGCCGGCGGCGCCTTCGGGGCGATGCTCGGTTCGGCCGGCGTGGGGGACTTCCTCGTGAACGTGATGCAGAACCTCGGGTTCGGCGCGCTCGTGACCGGCTGGCTCATCGCCGCCGTGTTGATCGTCTCGACGGGATCGCTGACCGTGGCCATGATCACGGGCGCGACGATCATGTCCTCCTTCCTCGGCCAGCTCGCGGTCCACCCGGTCTACCTGCTGTTGGCGATCGGCACCGGCGCGATGTTCTTCGCCTGGCACAACTCCAGCCCGTTCTGGATCATCAACGAGATCGGCGGGCTCGAACAGGACGAGACGCTCCGGACGTTCTCGTTCGTCGGGCTCGTGATGTCGGTCACCGGCCTGATACTCACGCTGATCGTCTCCACCGTGTTCCCGATGGCGTGAGTCCGCCAGCCGGATGGTCCCGGTGACGTGAGCCTGCCAGCCGTGACGTGACCGCCCGTCGATCGTATCGGGTTTCGCGTAGCCGTCCCGGATAGTCGAGTCTTATAAGTACCGGTGTCGCGTGAGACGACAACACATGGACATCGAGTTTCTGGACGACACCTCGCTGTCGGAGTCGCAGATCGCCACGAGCGATCAGAGCCTCGCGGAGCACAGCAGCGACTGGGGAACGATGCCCGGCGAGGAGCATCCACCCGACGTCGTGGTGTGGCCGGAATCGACCGAGGACGTCTCGAGCGTCCTCGCGGCGGCGAACGACCGAGGGATTCCGGTGACGCCGTACGCCGCCGGAACCAGTCTCGAGGGACACGCCGTTCCGGTCGAGGGCGGGATCAGCATAAACATGACGCGGATGGACGACGTCCTGGACGTCCGGCCGGACGACTTCCAGATCGACGTCCAGCCCGGCATTCTGGGGTCGGTCGTCGACGAGGCCGTGGCCGAACACGGGCTGTTCTTCCCGCCGTTGCCCTCCTCCGGGAAGATCTCCACGATCGGCGGGATGATCGCGAACGACGCGAGCGGGATGCAGACGGTCAAATACGGCGAGATCCACGACTGGGTGCTTCGGCTCGAAGCCGTGCTGGCCGACGGGACGGTGATAGAGACCGGGAGTCGGGCGAGCAAGACCTCGGCGGGGTACAACCTGATGGACCTGCTCGTCGGCAGCGAGGGGACGCTGGCGGTGGTCACCGAGGCGACCCTCGAGCTCGCCGGGATCCCCGAGCAGATATGGGGCGGGCGGGTCGTCTTCCCGAACCGAACCGAGGCGTCCGCGGCGATCGCCGACGCGGTTCGGTCGGGCGTCGACGTCGCCAAGATCGAGCTGATCGACGAGTTGAGCGCGGCGATGGCCAACCGCTATCTCGACGCCGACCTGCCGGACGTCCCGATGGCGTTCGTCGAGTTCCACGCGAACCACCACGTCGAGACGGAGATCGAGTTCTTCCGGTCGATACTCGCCGGCTACGAGGTCGAGGACGTCCAGATCGCCGAATCGGGCCCCGAGATGGATCGGCTCTGGGAGGTCCGCGAGGAGATGGCCTCGGCGCTGAAACACTACGACCCCGACCTCACGATGCTCACCTCCGGCGACGTCACCGTCCCGATCAGCAAGTACGCCGACCTGATCGACTACATCTCCACCCTCGAGGCGGAACACGACCTCGAGATCCCCTGTTTCGGCCACGCGGGGGACGGGAACATCCACTACACCGTGATGGTCCGCCCCGACGACCCGGATCACCGCGCGCTCGGCGAGCGCGTCGACGCCGAGATCGTCCACCACGCGATCGATCTCGGCGGTACCTGCACCGGCGAGCACGGCGTGGGACGCGGAAAGACGGCGTACCTCCCCGAGGAGTTCACCCAGGGGACCGTCGACACGATGGAGCGAATCAAGGAGGCGATGGATCCGAACGGGATCTTGAACCCCGGGAAGCTGTTCTGAGGCGGCATAGAGCGAGGTGGTGTCGTGAACGATCGCCGGCAGGCGTGTCGATCGCGATAGTGATGGCACAACGTTTAACATACGTCCCGGACTGAGAAACAGTATGAGTGGGAGAGTCACCCGATTCGAGCAGTCAGCGACGCAAGGACCAACGACGGTCGATCGGATCCACACAGACGAGTTCGACGACGCGCTCGCGGACGTGCTCGAGGGGCCAGCGGTCGGTGCGCCACTCCCGTTCGAAGGCGTCTCGCTCCCGCAGGACGTCACGAGGAACCCAACGCCGCGGGAGTTACGGGACGCACGGATCGGTGTCACACCGGTCGGCCCCGCCGTTGCGGATCTCGGAAGCGTGGTGGTACGTTCGGGAGCCGAGGGAGCAGAGCAGATCAGCCTCTACCCGGACACGCACGTCGCGGTGCTGGCCGCAAGCGACATCCAGCCCACGATCGCGGACGCGATCACCGAAATCGACGCACGCGTTGCCTCCGGATTGACGAGCGCCGTCCTCGCGACCGGACCGAGTGGAACCGGTGACATGGGATCGGTAGTGTACGGCGCACACGGACCCAGCTCGGTCCACGTGATCGTGCTGGAGGACCGATGAGCGACGCCGAGCAGTCGACGGGGACGACGCGGGGGCGATCGAGTTCGCGAGCGGAGAAAGCCGCCCGGATCCGGGAGCTACTGGCGACCGAGGGCGAACAGATCCACGGCAACGTCAGCGTGTTCAACGAGGGCCGGTATCGGCGGTACGCCGAACTCGACGAGACGGAGGAGTATCGCGCCGCGTCCCGGCGGATCAAGGAGGAGTCGATCGATCGGCTGCCGGAGCTGATCGAGGAGGTGACCGCGACGGTGGAAGCCAACGGCGGCGTCGTCCATCTGGCCGAGGACGCGTCCGAGGCGAACCGGATCCTCAACGAGATCGTCGCTGACGCCGGCGCCGAGACGGTCGTCAAGGGGAAATCGATGACGACCGAAGAGATCGAGATGAACGAGGCGCTGGCGGACGCCGGGGTCGATACCTACGAGACCGATCTCGCCGAATACGTCCTGCAGCTCGCGGACGAATCGCCCAGCCACATCGCGTCCCCGGCGATCCACAAATCGAAGGCGGAGATCGCCGACCTCTTCGAGGAGACGTTCGACCCCGAGGCGCCGCCCGAAACGGCCGAGGAGCTGACGGCGTTCGCGAGCGACCAGTTGGCCGATCGGATCGCGGAGGCGGACGTCGGGATCACCGGCGCGAACTTCATCACTGCCGATACCGGAACCCTCGCGCTGGTGACGAACGAGGGGAACGCACGCAAGTGCATCGTGACGCCGGACACGCACGTCGCCGTGGCGGGCGTCGAAAAGCTGGTTCCGTCGATGGAGGACCTCTCGCCGTTCTTCAACCTCATCGGCGCCGCGGGCGCCGGCCAGGACGTCACCGCGTACCTCTCGTTGTTCACGCCGCCGGTCGAGACGCCGGCGATCGACTTCGATCACCCGGATACGGAGGGGTTCGGCGAGACGACCGACCGGGAGTTCCACCTCGTCCTCCTGGACAACGGCCGGATGGCGATGCGGGAGGACGAGGACCTCCGTGAAACGCTGTACTGCGTCCGGTGTGGCGCGTGCGCGAACTCGTGTGCGAACTTCCAGGAGGTCGGCGGACACGCCTTCGGCGGGGAGACGTACAGCGGCGGCATCGCGACCGGCTGGGAGGCGGGGGTCCACGGAATGGACAGCGCTGCCGAGTTCAACGACCTCTGTACCGGCTGCTCGCGGTGTGTGGATGCCTGCCCGGTCAACATCGACATCCCGTGGATCAACACCGTCGTCAGGGATCGATTGAACGAGGGAGCGGATCCCTCGCGGTTCGACCACCTCGTCGACGGGCTCACCCCCGATTCGGAGTCGGCGGGGCTCGACTACGGGAAACGGCTCTTCGGGAACTTCGAAACGCTCGCAAAGGTGGGAAGCCGGACGGCGCCCGTCTCGAACCTGGTGGCGAGCTCGTCGATCGCCCGCAGGGTCCTTGAGCGCACCGCCGGCGTCGATCGCCGGCGCGAGCTGCCCCGGTTCGCTCGGTCGACGTTCTCCTCGTGGTTCGAGGCACGCGACGACGCGACGATCGAGGACCCGACGCGCCGGGTCGCGCTGTATCCGGACGTCTACACCGAATACATCGATCCCGACCGTGGGAAGGCCGCAGTCCGAGTACTCGAGGCGCTCGACGTCGACGTGACGATCCCCGAGGTGGGTGGAAGCGGGCGGGCACCGCTCTCACAGGGAATGGTGGCGACCGCTTCTGAGAGTGCCGAGGCGGTCGCGGAGGCACTAACGGGGCCGATCGCGTCCGGGCGAGACGTCGTCGTCATCGAGCCGAGCGACCTCGCGATGTTCACACGAGAGTACGAACGGCTGCTGTCCGAGGAGTCGTTCGAACGACTCGCCGGGAACAGCTATGAGGTCCTCGAATACGTCTACGGTCTGCTCGAACACGGAGCGGATCGGAACGCGATCGCGGGGCCGGAAACGGCCGTCGCCGTCCCGCCACATAGCGGAACGGCGATCGCCTACCACAGCCACTGCCAGCAGCGAACCCTCGATCTCGAGCCGTACACGGTTGCAGTGCTGGATGAGGTCGGATACGACGTCGTCACCTCCGACGTCGAGTGTTGCGGGATGGCGGGCAGTTTCGGTTATAAATCCGAATACTACGAGCTGAGCGTTGCGGTCGGAGATCGACTCCGCGAGCAGTTTCGGACCGACGAGTGTGTGGATCGAACCGTTGCCGCGAGCGGGACCTCCTGTGGCGATCAGCTCGACTCGCTGCTCGATCGGGACGCGAAACACCCGGTTCAACTACTCGATCCCGGCACGTAGCGCGGCCGGATCGAGGATCGATCAGAATCGTCGTGTGACGGGGAGTATATATAATATATATTAAGAAATACATATACCTAATTACTCAGAGATACGGGTATGGATTCGAACGAAAGCGGTCGATCGGCGAGTTCGTCGTCCCTCAGTCGTCGCCAATCACTGAAGCGGATCGCGGTTCTGGGAACGGCAACGAGCACGCCGCTGCTTGCGGGATGTACCGGTAACGGGGGAAGCGGAAACGGCGGAAACGGTGGAAACGGCGGATCCGACGGGAGCGAAAGCGGCTCCCAGGACGGCTCGTCCGGCGGCTCGAACGAGGAGCTCGACATCACGCTCGCGAGCACCTACGAGGAGGGACACATCAACGTCCAAGCCGCGAAGATGTTCCGGGACCGGATCGAGGAGGAAACCGACGGAGCGATCACGGTGGAGGTCGCCTCGGGAGGATCCTACGGGTCCGAAGCAGAAATAACCGACCTCGCGAGCCAGAACGTCGTCGGGATGCACTCCGGCGCCGGCGTGCCGTTCTCGATGTACGCACCCGAGTACTACATCATCGATATGCCGTTCGTGATGGAGGACGCCGACCACCTCTTCGAGGTCGTCGAAAGCGAGAAGTTCGCGCCGGCGTACGACCTCCTGATCGAGGAGGGGAACCAGCGGCAGCTCGGGACCCGGTTCTATCGGGGACAGCGCTACTTCACCGCGAACGAATCCGTGGCACATCCGGACGACGTCCAGGGGATGCAGTTCCGGTCGCCGCCGCTTGAACCGTGGGTCCAGATCTGGAGCGAGATCGGCGTGGAACCGACCTCGGTCGCACTCGATGAACTGTTCAGCGCCCTCCAACAGGGTGTCGTCGATGCCGCGGAAGGCGACATCGAACAGATCCACTCGTTCAATTACCCGGAGGTTCAAGACTACCTCTCGGCCACCAGACACGCGCCGTTCTCGGGGGCGATGTACATGAACGAGAGCGTCTATCAGGGCCTCTCGGAGTCGTACCAGACGCTGGTGGACGACGTCGCGGCCGAGGTCGCGGAGGAAGCCAACGAGATGGGTATGCAGCGGGAGCAGGAGTTGATCGACGATCTCGTCGATCAAGGGATGACGCTGGTCGAGGACGTCGACAGGGAGGCGTTCCGCGAGGGAGCACGGCCGGCGGTGAACGCCCTGTTCGAGGACCGGTGGGTCGGAACCTGGGAGGAGTGGCGAAACGTCTAAGCGGTGCGCGAACCGGCGTCGATCACGTCCCCGTTACGACGACGGCCGCGATGGTGCTCCGCGTACCGATCCCGAGAGGTGTCGGGAATTCACCCAGAACATATATATGGTTGATGTGCGGATCGTCTCTATGGAGATCGATCAGTCCCTCGGTATCAAACGACAGACGACGTTCGATACGATCGTCCTCGTCGGTACCGTTGGGATGTTCGCAACGCTGATCGTCCTGGCGAGTGCACAGGTGTTGGTCCGAAACCTGAACATCCCAGTGAGCATCTCCTGGACGGAACCAACGGCCCGATATCTACTCATCGTCGCGACGTATTTCGGGGCTGCAGTCGCCTCACGAAACGACGAACACGTGCGGATGTCGTACTTGCTCGAGAAGCTTGAACGGCGAGCCCCGCGTGTGACACGATGGGTCGACGTGATCAACACGACGGTCGTCGTGGCATTCGTCGGGTTCATAGCGTACGGAACGCTGCTCTCGATGTCCGCCAACTGGAACTCGGACATCGGCGGGATCGGATTTCTCACCTCGGGCTACGTCTATCTGGGGATCGCGCTCGGTTTGGGGAGTATGCTCGTCTACGAGCTGCTGGGCCTGCGGACGGCCGTCGATCGAATCCGCCCCGCCGACCCCGACCAGGAGGGGTGAAGGATGGAGCTCGCGATCATCGGACTGTTGTTCCTCGGAACGCTCCTCGTGCTGTACGGACTCGGCGTGCCGGTCGCGGTCGCGATGGGCGTTACCGTCGTCACCGTGATGGCGTCGCCGTACGGGCCGTCGTTCAACTACACGCTGATCAGCAATCAGTTGCTGTTCGGGTTGAACTCGTTCACGCTGCTTGCCATCCCCTTTTACCTGCTGCTCGGTCGGCTGATGAACCGAAGCGGCTTCACCGAGGACATCTTCGAGTTCGCCAACTCGGTGGTCGGCTCGGTTCGGGGCGGGATCGGCTACGTGAACGTACTCGCATCGCTCATCTTCTCGGGTATGTCCGGGCTTGCGCTGGCCGACGCCGCCGGATTGGGTCGCGTCGAATACTCCGTGATGCGTGAGTACGATTACGACAAGGACGTCGCGCTCGGGATCACGGGCGGGTCGGCGATCATCGGGCCGATCATTCCACCGAGCGTCCCGATCATCATCTACGGGGTGCTGGCCGGCGAATCGATAAACGCACTGTTCCTCGCGGGAATCATCCCGGGATTCCTGCTTGCGGTCACGCTGCTGCTCTCGGTCGCGATCGTCACCCGGATCAGGGGATACGGGGCGACGGGAACGTTCGATCCGAGACGAGTGCTCGAAACGCTCGGAACGGCGGCGATCGCCCTCGTCATCCCGGTGCTCATCATCGGCGGCATTCTGTCCGGGGTCTTCACCGCGACGGAGGCCGGAGCGATCACCGTCGTGTACATCACCGTAACCGGGTTGGTGTTCGGTGATCTCACCCTAAGCAAGATCGTCGCCGAAACGCGGGATGCGGCGGTCGAAACGTTTTCGCTCACGTTCATCATCGCGATCGCCGCGGCGTACGGCCTCGTCGCCTTGGAGCTCCGGTTGCCGATGATGCTCGTCGACGCGATCACCGGCGTGACGACCGACCCGACCTATATGCTGCTGTTGCTGGTGGCGTTGTTCCTCGTGGTGGGGACGTTCATGGAGACCGTGGCCGCCATAACCGTCCTCGTCCCGGTGCTGGTTCCGGTGATCGACATCGCCGGCATCGATCCGATCCACTTCGGGATCGTGATGGTACTCACGCTGATGATCGGCCTGTTGACTCCGCCGCTTGGGATCATCCTCTTCGTCTTGGAACAGGTAACCGACGCCTCACTCGAGGAGGTGATGCGTGCGATCGTCCCCTACTACATCCCGCTGTTGGTCGTGCTCCTGATCATCATCTTCGTTCCCGAGACGGCGACGTACATCCCGTACGAGCATCTCGGGTGAGCCGCCGCCGACGTCACATAAAGTCCGCAATTCCGGACTGCTTGTTCGTGTCGTCCTCGAAGACGGACTCGAGCGACCGTTCGAGCACCTCGAGGCGCTGTTTGGTGTAGGGGCGGCAGTCGAACCGGTCGGCGACGGCGATCGCGGTGTCCATGTACTTGTTCACCGAGCCCTCGTGCACGGTGAGGTTCACCCGGCCGCCACACTCGCGGCATTCGCCCGACAGCGGCATCCGGCGATACTTCTCGCCGCAGTCGAGACACCGCGTCTCCTGCCGCGAGAACGCCCGGAGGTTGCCGATCAGGTCCGGCAGGAAGTGGTACTCGATGACGCGCTCGGCGACGTCGGTCTCGTCGACCGCCCGGAGCTTGCGGGCGAGCTCGAGCTGAGCGTCCATCTTGTCCATCATCGACCCGAGCGTCTTGTACGCCGACAGATCCGGTCCGAGCGCGATGTCGGTGGTGTCGTGGGTGTGATCGAACCCGTGGTACTGATCGGCCGTGCCGAGCGTGTCCTCGCCGATCATAATGGCGTCCTCGAGATCATCGGGGTCGGCCATCTCCAGGGTCGCCTCGTAGAACTCGCGGGGATACTGCCGAACGATGTCCATGTTGTGCGCCTCGTCGTCGATCTCCGAGGGGTCGATCCGCGAGGACATAACGAGAGGGGCGTCCATGCTGCCGCCACGTTTGTCAGGGAGGAAGGACTTCGAGAAGTTCAACAGCCCATCCATTAGTAACATTACACAGTCCTCGTCGCCGTCGCACTGACCAGAATAGAGCTCGTTGGCCACCAATGAATGCGTCCCAGCCACCGTGAGACAATATACGTATTCCACATCCGACTTTTCATACGATATTGACGATATTCCTATGTATTCGCCATCAGTCCCGGCCGAGACGTCGATCGCAGCGGCACCACCATCGGTCCGAACTGATCCACATCGATCTGAGCCACATCGATCTGAGCCAGATGGATCGGGCCCAGATCGATCGGTGACGGATCGATCGGAACTGGGACCGGCGCCGGCCGACGCCGGGATCTCGTCGTCGGTCGTCAACTCGGACGCGGGCACGCGCTCGATCTCGGAGTCAGCGCCCGGTCCGGCCGCCGTCGAACGACGAAGCATCGTGTGATCGGGGGTGACGCGGAGCGTCCGGCCGTCGGTGGTCTCGATCCGAACCAGGTGGTCGGGTGCGGGGTGTTTCGAGACCGCCTCGACCGGCCGCACGGTCCGGGTGCCGTCGTCGGCGATCGAGGGAACGGACACGGGGTCTGAGATCTCCTGGACGAGCGTGCCGACGGCGTCCTCGTCGGCGGTTTCCGGGTCGAGACGGTCCTCGACGAGCGCCTCGATGGTGTCGCGGCACCAGCCGCCCTCCCCGTCCTCATCCCCGTCCTCGTCCGCGAACGCGACCGTCGTCTCCGGGTGGAAGCAGTTCCGGCGCTTGGCCGCGTGGAAATACGGGTGTGCGTACCCCACCGCCGCCGAGGTGAAGCCGATCACGCGACCGACGGTCGCGGCGCTCGTGTGCGGCGCCATCCCGAAGACGAGCTCGCCGACGAGGTCGTCACGCTCGGTGATCTCGTAAAAGCGCGGCAGGTCGTAGAACTGCTCGAGGAGGTCGTCGACGAAGTCGGCCGTCTTCATCATGTGCTCGGCGGCGCCGTCGGAGAGGACGACGTCCTGCACCTTCAGCTCGACGAGTTGGTCGTCGTGTCGGAGGGGTTCGCCGTCGATGTCCGTCTCATACCCGAGTTCCCGGAAATGGCCGACGGTCACGTCGAGCTCGGCGGGCCGGACCGCAGTCACCGGCAGGTCGGTCATGTCGTACCGGACCGTCCCGTCCTTGAACGCGGTCACGCCGTTCTTCGCCCGGAGGACGCCCTTCTCGATCGGCTCGGGCGTCTTGTTCGTGGAGGTGAGTCCTTTGACCCCCTTCAGGATCTCGAAGGCGGCCTCCCGCTCGCCGACCGACTCCAGTGCCGACCGGTAGGCGTCGTTCAGGTCGACCTCCCGGCGGGAGACGGCGGTTACCTCCCGGTCACACCGCGGACACTCGACGCGGCCGGCCTCGTCGGGTTCGCATTCGGTCCCGCACTCACGACACTCGTAGTACGGCTCGGTGTGGGCTCCACAGTCCGGACAGTCGTTGTGGAAGGTGTGCGTGCCGCAGGCGGGACACTCGCGGTCGGCGACGTCCAGTTCAATGACGCCCCGACGCCCCGAGTCATCCATTCCGCCGGCGGCGTCGGCGACGTTGCGCTGTGACCCGCCGGCCTCGCCGATCGGGAACAGCGTGTGGACGGCCGGCGAGAGGTCGCGGCTCTCGGACTTCTCCGGACGGCCCATCCGGTTGCCGATCCGGGTCGGCGCGCGCTCGCGCACCGCGAAGGGCGCGACCTCGGTGACGGCCCGCACCGCGTTCTCGCCGTCCGCCCAGTTCCGAGCCGCGGCCGACAGCTCCTCCCAGGTGAGCCGAAGTCCGTCGTCGACGCCGAGCGAGCGCGCCAGCGGCCGCCACTCGGGGATCCGCAGCGAATCCGGCGTTCGGGAGTGCTCGACGAGCAGCGACTCGAGGGCCTCCGTCGTCGCCTCGGTACGCTCGATCGTCAGGACGCCCTCGACGACCTCGCCGTCGGCGACCGCGTGCGCGAGGGTTTCGAAGCGCTCGACCGAGACGTCGTGCCAGAGATAGGTGTAGTCGGGATGAAGCGGGCAGTCGTACTCGGTCGCCCACACGAGCGCCTCCTCGACGGTCGGGTGCTCGAGATCGACGTGGGGATCGTCCGACAGCGCCTGGACATCGGCGCCCGACGCCTCGAAGTCCTGAATCCACCACTCGAAGACGTAGGAGGCCGGTGCAAGGGGGTGGTTGTTCTCGATGAACTCCCCGACGTTCACGAGGTACTCGCCCAGATCGAGCACCTTCTCGACGCCGTTGCGGACCGCCAGCGCCTCCTCGACGTCGTCGATCCGGCGGACGTCGCCGTTCGCGAGCCGGACGGTCGGCCCCTCGATCGAGTCCACCGGGACGACGCCTGCCGCCTTGCCCGGGCGCTCGGTCTTGATCTGCGTGCCGGTCGCGAGGAAGTCGTCGACGAGGTGCATCGTCGCCGGATGGACCCCGGCGGTCGCGAACCCGTGATTCCGCGAGCGGCCGTATCGGAGCCGGAATCCACCGGCCTCCGAGGGGTGTGAGAAGACCGGCCGTCCCGCGATCAGGTCGCGCAGGTACTTGGTGGCCGAGTCGACGCGTTTGGGCCCGGCGTCGACGACATCCGTATCGGAATCGTCCACGACGTCGGCGTCAACCGCTCCATCGTCGGGAGCGGCGGCGTCCGCCTCGGCATCCGCGTCCGCCTCGGCATCCGCGTCGTCGGCGACGGAAGCGTCCGGGTCGTCACCACCATCGGCGTCCGCATCGCTCGCGTCTCCATCATCCTTCCCGATCGTCCCGTCGATCAGGTCCTGGAGCCAGGGCCAGTCGACCGCCTCGAGATCGCGGGTGTATCGCTGGATCTTCGGGGCCTTCAGCGCGATCCCCTCCGCCAGAACGAGACACATCCCGCCGCGCGAGGAGTTCGTGTCCACGCGTTCGAGGTCCCGGAAGCCCGAGACCTCCTCGTCGCCGGTGGCCTCCCCGTCGAGCATGATCGGCATGTTCCGGGCGATGAACTTCGTCTCCGTGTCCTTCGGGGAGTACTGGAGGCCGGTCTCGGAGTCGTAGAGGGCGACCTCCTCGGCGTAGCGTTCGACCTCGTCGTCGCGGGGGCGGAACTCCTCGATCCCGAGCAGCGACCGGGCGTAGTCGGCCACGAGCACCGACAGCGCCTGGGCGGTCCCGCCCGCCGACCGGATCGGGCCGGCGTAGTAGACGTTGACGAACTCGGTGCCGTCGTCGTTCTCGAGCAGCTCGACCCGGTCGATCCCCTCGATCGGCGCGGCGACGACGCCCTCGGTCAGCAGCGCGACGGCGGTCCGAACCGCTCCCTCGATCTTCCCCTCTCGGGAGTCGTAATCGCCGACGGTCCCCTCGACGAAGTCGGTGACGAGCTCGAGGGCCGCCTCCTCACGGGACATCTCGCCCTCGAGCTCGCGGACGCGCTCGGCGACGCCGTCGATCCCGAGGATGTTCTCAACGCGGTCGGCCATGTCGCGGGCGACGGGGATCTCGATCTCCGGCTTCGGGTCCTTGCCCCGTTCCTTGGCCGCCTCCGCCACCTCGAAGGCCTCGTCCAGTTGGTCCTCGATCCGCGCGAAGTAGCGCTCGTCGTCGGGACGCATCTCCGTCTCCGTCATCGTGACCGGCTCTCCGTCCTCACAGCCACAGATCGAGGTCGGTGGCGGCGTCGTGCTCGCGCACGAGCGGCTCCGCGAAGGTGCGGAGGTACACCTCGCCGGCGAAGACGGTCGCCGAATCGAGATGGCCCGCGAGCGCCTGTCCGCTCTCGCGCGAGAGCACCGCGTGCGTGTGCGCGAAGACGTCGTCGTCGAGCCGCGCGACGTTGCCGACGCAGGCGGCGACCTCGAGCGGCTCGTCGAAGGTGACCGACCGGTACTCGGTGTCGTCCTGGTCGTAGAACCAGACCTCGGCGTCCTGAACCGCGCCCATCGCGTTGAACCAGCCCGCCTCGGCGTCGACCTCACGGGCCAGATCCTCGATCTCCGCCCGCCAGTCGGCGCCAGTCTCCAGCCGTGCGAGGTATTCCCCCGTCGACTCGACCGCTCGGTAGTGCATACGCGTCGATGAGGCGGGTGACGACGAAAAACCTTCGCCGTCTCCGCCGACGATGGAGCAGGTGGGGCGACTGAAACTCCCTTATGGTTCGAAGCGATAGGGGGGACGTATGGGAACGGAACCGTCCCCGGACTCGTTTCTCATCCACTCCGGTCTTGAGATCGCCTACGCGAGTCCCGGCTTCTGTACACTCGTGGGAGCAGAATCACGGGCGCAGCTCGTCGGCACTACACTCACGGATCTCGTCACCTCGGACTCCCGCTCACCACTCCGGGAGCAAGCGGCCCGGATCGAAGCGAACGACGCCTCCACCCTCGGTCTGACCGTCGATCTCCATACGGACACCGATCAGCCACAACGCGCCATCCTCGTGAGTTCGTTGGTCGAATGGGACGACACCGAACGGGTGCAAACGTCGGTGTTCCCGATCACGGGCGTGGATACCGAAAGCCGCCGACTGCTCTACGATCAAGCGATGGACGAAGCGCCAGTCGGCATCACGATCTCGGATCCCTCCCGGCCCGACAACCCGCTCATCCACGTCAACGACGGCTTCCGTGAACTCACCGGCTATCCACAGGACGAGGTCCTCGGTCAGAACTGCCGATTCCTCCAGGGCGAGGCCACACGCGAGGAGCCGGTGGCGCGGATGCGAGACGCGATCGATGCCGAAGAGCCCGTGACCGTCGAGTTGCGGAACTATCGGAAGGACGGTTCGATGTTCTGGAACCGTGTCACGCTCGTACCGATCCGGGACGACGCCGGCTCGGTCAGGAACTGGCTCGGCTACCAACAGGACGTTACCGCTGAGAAGCGGTACGAGCAGGATCTCTCGCTTTTCAAGGGGCAGGTCGAGGGATCCGACAAGGCCATCCTGATCACCGACCCCGAGGGAACGATCGACTACGTCAATCCCGCCTTCGAGCGATTGACCGGGTACACGGCGGCTGAGGCAACGGGACTCAACCCCAGAATCCTCAAATCCGGCCAGCAAGACGATGCGTTCTACGCGGAGTTGTGGGAGACGATCACGGCCGGCGAGGTCTGGGAAGCCGAGCTGACGAACCAGACCAAACAGGGCGAGTTGTTCGAAGTCAAGCAAAAGATCATCCCCGTCACGAACGGACACGGCGAGATAACGCATTTCGTTGGGATCGAACAGGACGTGACCGAGAGGGTGCTCACGACCCAGACGCTCGATGTGTTGAATCGCGTGATGCGACACAACTTGCGCAACGCGCTCAACGTGATCGACGGTCACGCAGAGCTGTTGGAGGACGAGGGGCTGGATCCCGAAACGCGCCGCACGTCGATCGCGGCGATTCGAGACCAGACCGCATCGATGCAGGAGACCGCCGAGAAGACGGCGAAGATTCGATCCATCTGGGACCCGGCCGAAACTCCCGGAACGTGGGATCGGCTCGATATGGCGTCACTGGTCGAAACCTATCAGCGACAGTATCCGGATGCGGACATCACGTGTACGTGTGAGGGCGATGGGGACGTTCAGGTTCGGAACGCGGAGTTGTTCAAGACGGCGATGGACGAGGCCATCGTGAACGCGATCGAACACACGGATCACTCACCGGCCGAAGTGACGATCACGGTACAGCGGGATCCGGACGCCGACCAGCTGCGAATCCGTGTCGCCGACAACGGACCCGGGATTCCGGACTTGGAACGGCAGGTGATCGAATCGGGTGAGGAGACGCCACTGGATCACAGCCTCGGGATCGGCCTGTGGCTGTTGGAGTGGATCACGACGACGCTCGGCGGGGAGTTGACGATCACTGACAACGAGCCCCGAGGGAGCGTGGTGACGTTTCAGATGCCGATCGGCGGCTCGAACGGCGACTAGCGATCGAGGCGGTGGCCGGGTGATCGCCGGCTTCCAGCTGGTCGCGCGTGAAGGCTCGTTGGCCCACGGTGTGCTGTACACTCAGTGGTACCGCCACACAAGTACAAGATTGGTGAGACAGATACGAACCAAGGGACAAACGTTGATTGCCCTGCCGCCCACAGACGTAGTATGGCCGAATTTCCGGATGAGCGACGACTCGTACTACGAGCCCGGGACCAGTTGGACCAGTGGACGAAACGTGCTCGCACGGAGGCATACGCCGAACTGTTCGAAGGTGACGATGCCATCCTCTCCCCCGAGGAGGTGCGATCGCTTGATGCACTCGACTCCGAACTGGAGCGGGCGGGCGGCGATGGCGTCTGGGGTACCGACCGGTACGGAATCCACACGGGAGGACCCTCGAGTTCGGACGCCGCACTCGGAGTCGTCTGCGTGTACCATCCACAGATCACGACGGATACCGTCCTTCGCGGGAGCGACGACCTCGACGACGAGACCGAAGCGCGACTCAACGACGCACTCTGGCAGTATAGCGAGCGCGTCGCGACGCTCATCAACGCGAAACTTGACGAGTTCGTTCGTCGGACCCAGCGGTAGCCCCGACCATACCCGCGTTCCGACCATACCCACGTTCCGGCGATCGTCACGAGCGCCATCGAGGGCAGACGGCGAAAGCCCACCTCCCAGTCCGACGATCGGGCGACGATCGGGGTACGCCGTCAACGGCGCGGGTGAGATCACCGGCGACGGCGTCGAATGGACCCGCGAACGCCCCGGGCGACCATAGACCTTTCCGACTGGAGGCCCTATTCTTTCGAATGGCAGACGACAAAAGCGGTCGCGAGAAGCAGGCACGCGATGCCGACAGGCGTCAGCGGGAGCGGGACATCGCCGAGGAACGCGAACGTGGGGATGAACCGGAACCGCCGGTCGAGGCGGACGCAGTCGACGAGCTCGTGTCGACGATGGATCCACAGACGTTCCCGGCGACGGGAGCCGACGTCGTCGCGGCGATCGGCGATCGAGAGATCGACGCGGTCGACGGGACCTACACCGTCGAGGAGCTGGTTCCGGACACGGACGCGGAGACGTTCGACTCCCCGGCCGCCGTCCGAATGCGAGTCCAGCGGCCCACGATCGCCGCGGCCATGAAGCGGGTGCTGGAAGCCAGCCGGGAGATTCCCAACGCCGAAGTCAGCGAGTCACAGCGTGACGCCTACGAGAAGACGTTCCGGGAGCTCAAAGCGATCGACGCGGATGACGACGACGAAGGGGTCACGGCGATCAGCAACTGGATCGTCGAGGAATCCCGTGAGAACGGCAAACTGCCCGGATCTCGAGCGGTACGACGGCAAGCGGCGGCGTTCTGTCGGACGAACGGGTACGAGATCCGGAACGACGAATGGCTGGGGGTATAGAGACCGATCAGGGCGTCGCGACTGCTGCGTGATCGATGTGGCGCCGTCGGTATCGAGACCCACGATCTCCACGGCCGAATTCGGATTGAATATCGCGGTATATAGTTTATTGGAGGTCCCTCATCGAACCGAGACGGGCACGAACACCGGGACGGCCCGATGATCGACGGACGGACGCGGGTGTGGTTCGTCCCACGCAGATACGCTCGATCAGGCTCCGATCGGGATCACGATACGTTGACGGGTTCGCGTACGCGTTCGCGAACGGAGGTGTCGGTCGAACTCCGACGGCGTCCTCGGCAGTGATCGTCCCGTCCGACGACGTGCTTCGGAACCGGACGCGACGATGGGACGCCGACGGTGAGCACGGTGAGGAACCCCGTGATCGCGGTGGACGCCTCCACGAAACGACGATCACCATCGCCGAAACCCGGCACGTCGAGACGAACCCGTCCTCCTCCACGGTTTGCAGTCGGCGCGATCGGCGTCGAACGGTCGACAGGTCGAAGGGACGGGTCCAGCAATCGGGGCTGCTGGCAGTGCCACGGTCCGCTACGCTCGGTGCGACCGGCGGCACACCACGTCGTCGGGGGATCGCCACCGGGTATAAATTACATATCGCGATATCGAATGTAGCCGCGTACGTTCACGAAGGTTCCAGGACGGACAGTCCGACGGGCTGTATCCCGGCGCTGAAGCGCACGGGATGTCGGCGAGCGCCTCTCCACTGACGGTCCGTTCCGGACAGGCGGCCACGTCGATCGATCCCGGTCTCTCGAAGTCCCCCAACCGGCCGTTTCAAGACGTCCCCGAACGGATTGGCGCGTGTGACCGAGGACACCAAGGGATCGGCAGATCGGCCCGGCTACGGGGAGGCGATCCTGACCGCCGACGGCGTGGAGTTCGGCGAACGTGACGCCGCCCTGCTGCAGGCGATCGACCGGACGGGATCGGTCGCGACGGCGAGTGCGAAGCTCGAGCGCTCGCGAGCGCGTGCACTTACACGGATCGAGACCCTCGAGGAGGGCTTCGGAACCCTCGTGGAGCGGACGCGGGGAGGAAGCGGCGGCGGCGGCAGCCAGCTCACGCCGACGGCGGAAACGCTGCTGACGCGATACGACCGGCTGCAAGCCGCCCTGACTGCGGCGGCCCAGGTTCCCGAAACGGTCCTCCAGGGAACGGTGACCGCCGTGGACGGGGAACTGGCGACGGCGGAGACGTCGGTCGGCGAGGTACGAGCGTTGCGGGAGCGGAACGCGATCGAGGACGGAGACGCGGTGCAGCTCCGGATCGGCGCGGACGCGGTCACGCTATCAGCTGCGGACGGGGCGTCCGATCCGGATTCGACGAGCGCCAGGAACCGGGTTCGGGGAACCGTGACCGAGGTCGCTCCGGGTGAAACCGTTCGAACCGTGACGATCGACGTCGACGGAACGACGGTCACCGCGCTCGTGACGTCCGAAAGCGCGTCTCGGCTGTCGCTGGCCGGGGGTCGGATCGTCGTCGCGACCTGGAAGGCGACCGCGACGCGGATGGTTCCGGGTCGATCGTCGATGGTGCGGGAGAACGGAGTGAGTCGGAACGAGTCGGAGTGAGCCGAAACGACTCCGAGTGAATCGGAACGACCCGGAACGGTCGCTAGACCCAGAGCAGCTGCGCGTGACGCGTCCCGTCGAACTCGAGGACGGCGTCCTCGTCGACGAGGCCGGCCTCGAGGGCGACGCCGACGGCCGTCTCGCCGACGATGTTCGCGATCTGTGCGCGCTGGAGCCCGGCGACGACCTCCTCGCGGGTCGCCTCGACCGCGTCGGGACCGCCGTAGAACTCCTCGGTGACCGCGAGCGTGGCCGCCTCGTTCTCGAAGGTCTTCCCCAGACAGTCGGGGTCACAGACCGAGACGAGGACGCCCTTTTGGGTGTCCCGCTCGCGCAGGAGCATCTACCGGCCTCCGCGCTCCGAGTCGAAGCCGTCGGACCCGTCCCCGGAGTCGCCGTCGATACCGTCGCCGGCGTTGCCGCCGAGAACGTCGTCAAGCCCCCCGCCGAGGCCGCCGCCGGCGTTTCCGCCGCGGCCCGAGCCACGACCGCCGCCGCGACCGGGGTCGGTCCCCCGGGCACCGCCGGCGTTTCCTCCTGACTCGCGATCGGTCACCGGCCCGCCACCGCCGTGTTCCTCGACGAGCTCGCGCTCGCGCTCCTGGCGGAGCTGTTCGGCCTCCTCGGCGACCTCCTCCGCCTCCTCGTACTCGTCGATCTCCTCGAGTGCGCGGGCCTTCTCCTCGAGGACGTCGGCGTTCCGATGGCCGAGCCGGATCGCGTTGTTGAACGCGGTGACGGCGTCCTCGGCCAGGCCACGCTCGAGCAGGAAGAACCCGCGGTTGTACCAGGCCTGCGCGAATCGCGGATCGATCTCGACGGCGCGTTCGGCGTGTTCGAGCGCCTCCTCGTGGCGGCCGAACTCCCAGAGCGCGTACGCGAGGTTCGTCTCCGCGGTCGCGGCGTGTTCGGAGTCGTCGTCGATCCGGAGCGCCTCCTTGTAGGCGCCGATCGCCTCGTCGTACTCCTCGAGCTCGGCGTGTGCGACCCCCTTGTTCACCCAGGACTCCTGGGCCTCCAGGGAGTCCTCCGCGGCGTACATCGCCGCGCGCTCGAAGGTGCCCGTCGCCTCCTCGAAGCGGTTGATCCCCATGTACGAGAGGCCGACGTCGAGCAGCTGTTCGACGTCGACCTGGTCGTCCGCGATGTTCCGGCGGTCGAGCGCGTCCGTGATGACGCGCGTATCGACCGGGTCCACGGCTGACGGGTCGGCGTTCAGCTCCGGCGGGTCGAGGGTGAACTCCTCGTAGTCCTCCTCGAGCCCCTGTCCGGCCGAGAACTCGTGGTCGTGATCGTCCGGCTCGTCGGTCATATGGCGCGATTTGGGGGTCGCGGCGGGTAAGGGTTACGTCACGGGGGATCCACGGCCACTGGATGCGGTGACCACGAGTGTACACCGGGCGGCGCACTTTTGTCCGTCCGGCACCGATCGATCGGCGGAATGCGCGCGTTCTTCGCGGTCGACCTGCCGACGGACCTGGCCGACCGGATCGCCGAAGTGCAGGGGACGCTCCGATCGGCGGACGGGCTGCGGTTCACCGACCCCGAGCAGGCGCACGTCACGCTCGAGTTCCTCGGCGACGTTCCGGCGGGCTCCGACGGCGAGGGGAACGGAAACGGGGAGGGGAACGGCGGAGGAACGGGCGACGAGGAGGACGACGACCACGAGATCGAGGCGGTGATCGAGGCCGGACGAGAGGCGGTTCGGAAGGCGAACGTCGAACCATTCACGGCGTCGATCCGGGGACTCGGCGCGTTTCCCTCAACCGAGTACATCCGCGTGGTCTGGGCGGGCGTGGGCGATGGAGCGGCCGAACTGACGCGGCTTCAAGCGGTGATCGAATCTCGAACGACCGACCTCGGCTACGAGCCCGACGATCACGAGTTCACCCCACACGTGACCCTGGCCCGGATGGACGATGCGCGCGGGAAGGAGCTCGTGCAGGAGACGATCCGAAACGCCGAGGCGGACATCGGGACGTTCACCGTCGAGGCGGTTCGGCTGAAGCGGTCGAGGCTGACCGAGTCGGGGCCGGTCTACGAGACCATCGAGTCGTTCCCGCTGTCGTCGTGAGCGGTCGCCCGAGGGTCAGTCGTGTGATCGGGCGTCGTTCGTGTGGTGGGTAGTGACACGCACTCGGTCGATCCGTGTCGCCGTCGCCGAGAGCACCTCGAGCGTGACGCCCGCGAGTTCGACGCGGTCGCCCTCAGCAGCCACCCGACCGAGGTGGTGGTGGACGAGGCCGGCGACGGTCTCGAAGGCCTCGGTCGTCGGGAGATCGGTCCCGAGCGTCTCGTTGAGGTAGGCGACCGTCGCCCGCCCGCGAACCACCGCCACGCCGTCGTCGACGATCCGTATCGGATCGACCTCCCCGTGCCCGACGATCTCGCCGACGATCTCCTCGATCACGTCCTCCATCGTCGCGAGCCCGACGACCGCGCCGTGTTCGTCGACGACGAGCACCAGCCGGACGCCGTCGGCCTGCATCTCCGAAAGGAGCTCATCGAGGGGTTTCGTTTCGGGGACGAAGGTCGGGTCGGCGAGGAGATCCCCGAGCTCGTCGAGACGGGTGTCAGACGGTTCGGCCCGCGTCATCGCATCACGGACGTCGAGAACGCCGCGAACGTCGTCGCGGTTCTCCCCGTACACCGGCAGCCGCGTGATCCCCTCACGGGTTCCGGTTTCGATCGCCTCGGCGAGCGTGGCGGAGACGGGAAGCGAGACGACGTCGGTTCGCGGCACCATCACGGCGGTGACGGCGGTGGCATCGAGATCGAGGACGCGTCGGATGATCGCGGTCTCGTCGGACTCGAGGACGCCCGTCTCCTCGCCGGAGAGGACGATCGTCTCGATCTCCTCGCGGGAGAGGTAGGTCTCGAAGCCCGCCTCGCCGCCGGTAACGCGGTTGACGACGCCGACGGCCGCCTCGAAGACGACGAGCACCGGCCAGAGGACGCGCTGGACCAGGACGACCACCCCGGAGACGCGCAGCGCGTGTCGCTCCGCGTTGGTGACGGCGTAGGACTTGGGCGCGATCTCCCCGAAGATGATGACGAACACCGAGGTGAAGACGGTCGCACCGGTGGCCGCCTGGCTTGGCGGCAGCACCTGGACGAGGACCGCGGTGGCGACGGCAGCGGCGGCAATGTTGGCAACGTTGTTGCTCACGAGGACGGTCACGAGGAACCGATGGGGGTCGTCCCGAAGCCGGGCGAGCGCGACCGAGCCGGGCGTTTCGGCCGCGACGAGCGAATCGATCCGGTGTCGGCCCACCGAGAAGACCGCCAGTTCGCTGCTCGAGAAGAAGGCGCTGATCGCGGTCAACGCCAGGATGGTGACAAGTCCCGCACCGATCGCTGAGGCGTTCATACGGATGCTTCGCGTGAGAGGCCCATAAGCGTCGGCCACGAACGCTCGGGCGATCGTACGCGCCGGCCACGAACGCTCGGGTCGATCGCCGGCGACCGGATCGAAAGTCGGCGAAACGGATCGAAAAAACACGTCCTGAGAATCGTAACCGAATGCCGTGATACCACGGAACACGGCCCACAGCCGTCGATGAAAAAGGATTAACCACCCGACGCGGATCGGTTCAGATATGAACGTTCTCGTGACCGATCCGATCGCGGACGCGGGCCTCGATCGGCTCCGAGAGGCGGGCTATACGGTTGAAACCGACTACGACATCGAGGGTGGCGCGGAGCTCATCGAGGCGGTCGAGGGCGTCAACGCCCTGATCGTTCGATCGGGGACCGAGGTCTCACGCGACGTCTTCGAGGCGGCCGAGGACCTCGTCATCGTCGGGCGGGCCGGTATCGGCGTCGACAACATCGACATCGACGCCGCGACCGACCACGGCGTCATCGTGGCGAACGCGCCGGAGGGGAACGTCCGCGCCGCCGCCGAACACACGGTGGCGATGACCTTCGCGGTCGCGCGCTCGATCCCGCAGGCGCACGGCCGCCTGAAGGACGGCGAGTGGGCGAAAGGCGAGTTCCTCGGCGCCGAGGTGAACAACAAGACGCTCACGATCGTCGGCCTCGGGCGCGTCGGCCAGGAGGTCGCCAAACGGCTCGACTCGCTCGGAATGGACCTCGTGGTCTATGACCCCTACATCTCCCAGGAACGCGCCGAACGGATGGGCGCGGAGCTCATCGAGGACCTCCACGACGCGCTCGCGGCCGGCGACTTCGCGACGATCCACACGCCGCTGTTGCCCGAAACCGAGGGGATGATCGGCGAGGCGGAGCTCGCCCAGCTCGAGGGCGGCTACCTCATCAACTGCGCCCGCGGCGGAATCGTCGACGAGGATGCCCTCGCGGCGGCCGTCGACGACGGCGTGCTGGCGGGGGCGGCGCTCGACTCCTTCGCGACCGAGCCCCTGCCGACCGACTCGCCGCTTTTGGACGTCGAGGACGTCGTCGTCACCCCGCATCTCGGTGCCTCGACGGAGGCGGCCCAGGAGAACGTCGCGACCGACACCGCCGACGCAGTGATCGCGGCGTTCAACGACGAGCCGGTCATCAACGCGCTCAACGCGCCCTCGGTCGACGAGAGCGCGTTCCCGCGCATCGAGCCCTACATCGACCTGGCCGAGACCGCGGGGAAGGTGGCCGCACAGCTGCTCGAGGAACGAATCTCCCGGATCGAGGTGACCTACGAGGGCGACATCGCCGCGGAGGAGGTCGATCTCGTCACCGCCTCGGCCCTGAAGGGCGTCTTCGAGCCGCTCGAGTGGCAGGTCAACGCGGTGAACGCGCCACAGCTCGCCGAGGACCGCGGGATCGACGTCGTGGAGTCGAAGAGCCGACAGAGCGAGGACTTCCAGAGCGTCGTTCGCGTCACCGTCCACAACGGCGACGAGGAGCTGTCGGTGGAGGGAACGCTGTTCGCCGGCGACGACCCCCGGATCGTCCGGATCGACGGGTTCCGCGTCGATGCGGTCCCCTACGGGCACATGCTCGTCGCCCGGAACGCGGACAAGCCGGGCGTCATCGGCCTCATCGGGACCGTCCTCGGCGACCACGACGTGAATATCGCCGGGATGTTCAACGCCCGCGAGGTCCACGGCGGCGAGGCGATCACGGTCTACAACCTCGACCAGGAGGTACCGGATGCGGCGGTCGAGGAGCTGCTTGCTGACGACCGGATCATCTCGGTGACGGACATCACCCTCGACGCGGCGAACGGGCGCGAGGAATAATACAGCGACGAGCGGTCGGGTGGTCCGGCCGATCGAACCGTCGCCGAATCGCCGTCGAGACGTCTCGAACCGACACCGATCACCATCGAATCCTCCCGTGGAGCCGGGAGCCGACCTATTCTTCGAGCAGCTCGAGCACCGCGTCGACGTCGTTGTCGACGGGCTCGGGGTCGTTGCCGGCCTCGTAGGCGGCGTCGGGGTCCTTGAGGAGGTGTCCCGTGGTCAGACAGACGACGCGTTCGTCATCGTCAACGACGCCCTGGCGGCGGAGTTTCCGCAGGCCGGCCACGCTGGCGGCGGAGGCGGGTTCGACGCCGACGCCCTCGGCGGCGAGTGCGCGTTGGGCGTCGGTGATCTCGTCGTCGGAGACGGCGACGGCGGTGCCGCCGGTGTTCCGGATCCCGGGCAGCGCCTTCGGCGCGTTGACCGGATTGCCGATGCGGATCGCGGTCGCGCGCGTCTCGACGTCCTCCCAGCGCCGGACTTCCTCGGCCCCGTCCTCGATCGCCTCGACCATCGGGGCGGCGCCCTCGGCCTGGACGCCGGTGAGTTTGGGGACGTCGTCGACGTCGAGCGCGCCGGACTGGACGAGCTCGCGGAAGGCCTTGTACAGGGCGGCGGTGTTGCCCGCGTTGCCGACCGGCAACACGATCCGGTCGGGGTAGGTGTCGTGATCGGCGTGGAACGCCTCGAGGATCTCGAAGCCGATCGTCTTCTGGCCCTCGAGCCGGAAGGGGTTCAACGAGTTGAGCAGGTACGCCTTCCCGCGAGCGGCGAGCTCCTGAACGATGTCGAGGCAGGCGTCGAAGTTGCCGTCGACCTCGAGGATCCGCGCGTCGTGGAGGCTCGCCTGGGCGATCTTGCCGGCGGCAACCTTGCCCGCCGGGAGGAGGACGAGCGTCTCGAGGTCCGCCCGGCCGCCGTAGGCTGCGAGCGCGGCCGAGGTGTTGCCCGTGGAGGCGCACGCGAGCGCGCCGACGCCGAGCTCCTCGGCGACGCGGACGCCGACGGTCATTCCGCGGTCCTTGAACGAGCCCGTCGGGTTCATTCCCTCGTGTTTGACTCGGAGCGTCTCGACGCCGACGTCGGCCTCGAGCCGTGGGACGGTGTGCAGCGGCGTGTCGCCCTCCGGTAGGGTGACGCCGATATCGAACGGGAGCGCCTCCCGGTACCGCCAGACGCCGCGGTCGGGGCCGTCCGCGGACGCGCCCTCGCCGAAGTCCTCGAAGGTCGGCGGGGTCGCGTAGCGGGCCTCGAGCAGGCCGTCACAGTCGTCACAGGTGTAGCGGACGTCCTCGAAGGGGGCGAACGTGGAGCCGCACGCGATACAGGCGAGCCACACTCCGTCGTCGGCGCACTCGGGAGCGTCCGGCGCGGGCGTGTCGAGGTCGAGCGTCATCGTTCGAGGGTTACCCCGCCGACGTAAAAGGTGGGCGGTCCGAGCGGGGCATCAGGTCGTCGTCGACTTCGACTCGTCCTCGGTCTCGGGGAGATCGACGCCCTCGGCCGCCTCCAGGTTGGCGGTCTCCTTTTCGGTCGCGACGTGCCATCGATCGACCGTGGATTCGTACTCCGCGAGGATGTCCGAGACCTCCGCCTTCAGGTCGTCGTCGTTGACGTTCACCTCGAAGACGAACTCCTCGTCCGCCTCGCCGCGGCCGACGCGCTGAATGTTGGCGCTTATCAGTTCGTTGTCGAAGTAGTACGGCGCAAGCTGGGTCATCACGTTGCGATAGACGGTGTCCTCGACCTTTCGGATGGCCTTCCGACCGGCGGAGTCGGCGGCACGCGCGACGTGTTCGATCGACTCACCCCACCGGTCGATCGCGCCCTCGTTGTCGCCGGCCTCGACCTTCTCGTAGGACTCCGAGAGCTTCTCGCCGGCGGTCTGCATGTCCTCGCTCGCACTCTTGCCCGCCTTTTCCCCCTCGCCCTTGCTCACGGAGGCCTGTTCTGCGGTCTTCGCCGAGACGTCCTCGTCGATCAGCTCGTGGGCGCGCGGGCGCCACTCGTCCCACTCGTGGAAGGCGTCGTCGTTGACGTCGGCCTCCCGAAGCGCCTGCGTGATCTTCTCGCCGTGTTCAACCATATCCCCCCAGTCCCCGCGGATCTTGAACCCGGAGATGCTCTCTTCCATCGGTTAGCCGAGGCGTACGTAACGGAGCCGTAAAGCCCCTCCGGCAGGCCGCGCGGTCTGGCGTCGCCGCGTTTTTTGTCGATCGGCCGAGAGGGGACGGCCATGGGCTACCGTATCGTCGATCCCGACGCGATCGATCCCACCCCCGATCGGCCCTGCGAGCAGCGTGCGCTGACCGAGCCTGCGGAACTCGAGCACGTCGCGATGAACCGCTATCGGGCCGACCCGGGCGAATCGATCCCGCTCCGGTACCATTTCCACGAGAAACAGGAGGAAGCGTTCTACGTACTGGCGGGCGAGCTGGCCGTCGAGACGCCGGAGAAAACCTACACGGTACCGTCCGGATCCCTGTTCGTCGTCGAGCCGGGCGATCCACAGCGCGCGTACAACCCCGCGGACGCCGCAGAATCGATCGAGATCCTGGCGATCGGGGCCCCGCAGACGACGGGCGACGCCAGGCAGTACGACCCGAACGAGCCGGATGACGACGCCGGCGCGGAGTGACCGATAGAGCGGGGACGATCGGGATCGGTCGAGTCGGATCAGGCGGCGTCGCCGTCGCTATCGCCGTTTCCGGGCGCGTGTACCTCGTCGTTCCGGGAGTCCCACACGAACCAGAGCATCACGATCGTCATCCCCACGACGGCGACGCCGGCCGCGACGGTCGCTGCCGTTATCAGTTCCTGCATATCCCAGCATCCGCCGGCTGCATAAATCAACGTGTCGGCTTCGGTCGAACGCGGCGGCGGCGGCGTCCGTCGAACGCGTCGATGTCGATTTCGGTCGAACGCGGCACACGGCGCGTGCCGAATCCCCGCCGGGAGGATGCCGGGATTCTTGACCGTCGGGCGCGACCGCTTCGACGATGAACGTCTACGACGCGTGCAAGCCGGCGCTGTTCGCGCTCCCGGCGGAGACGGCACACCGGTCGATCCACCGGCTGTTGCGGACGGTCCAGGGAACCCCGGTGACGGACCTCCTCCGGCGACGGTACGTCGTCGAGGATCCCCGGTTGCGAACCGCGGCGTTCGGCTGCTCGTTCCCGAACCCGGTCGGCGTCGCCGCGGGATTCGACAAGAACGCGGAGATCCCGCGCGCGTTGGCCGCGCTCGGGTTCGGCCACGTCGAGGTCGGCGGCGTCACCGCGGAGGCACAGCCCGGAAACCCGCGGCCACGGATGTTCCGGTTGCGGGAGGACAGCGGACTCATCAACCGGATGGGGTTCAACAATCAGGGCGCCGATCGCGTCGGCCGGCGACTCGATGACGAGCCGCTTCCGACCGTCCCGGTCGGGATCAACATCGGGAAGTCGAAGTCGACGCCGCTCGCGGAGGCACCCGGGGACTACGAGTACACCTACGAGCGCGTCGCGGACGCCGGCGACTACTTCGTGGTCAACGTTTCGAGTCCGAACACGCCCGGACTCCGGTCGCTGCAGGACCGGGACGCCCTCGAGTCCATCCTGGGGACGCTTACCGACGCCGGCGCCGATCCGCTGCTCGTGAAACTCTCACCGGACCTGCCGCGACCCGCCATCGAGGAGGCGCTTGCGGTCGTCGACGACCTCGGTCTGGACGGCGTGATCGCGACCAACACGACGACGGACCGGCCGGACTCGCTGCAGAGCCCGCAGCGTGCCGAACGCGGCGGCCTCTCCGGCAAGCCGATCGAGGGGACCGCGACCGACCTGATCCGGTTCATCGCCGAACGAACCGACGTGCCGATCGTCGGCGTGGGTGGAGTCGACGACGCGTACGGCGCCTACGAGAAGATCCGCGCCGGCGCGTCGGTCGTCCAGCTATACACCGGGTTGGTGTATCAGGGACCGAGCGTGGCTCGCGACATCAACGAGGGGCTTCTCGAGTTGCTCGATCGCGACGGGTTCGAGTCGGTCGAGGACGCCGTCGGCGCCGATCTGTAAGTCCGCTCCACATTCGCAGTGGGGACCGCTCAGTCGTCCGTCCGCACGATCACGGCGGCGTCACCGGCCTCGATCAGGTCGCCCTCGCCCTGATACTGTCGGTCGGTTTCGACCGTGAACTCCTCGGGGGACAGCTCGTGACCGGCAACGTGTAGCTCGCCGTCGACGAGTTCGTACTCGCCGGCCTCGATCCCGGCCTCAATGTCGGGGACGTCGCCGCCGTAGGCCGGCCCGACCGTGGCATAGTCGAGGTCGATCCCGGTCGTGACCGTCTCGACGGGCGCCTCCGCGTCGGGATGGACGCGCAGGTCCCCGACGTGCATCACGCCGGTGACGTCATCCTCGAAGCCGCGGACGTCTCCGTACACCTCGACGACGTCGATGGGCGCGTTGAGCGGGAGCCCCCGATCGCTTTTGAACTTCCGGAGCGCGCCGACGACCGCCATCGCGAGCTCGCCGGCGTCGTGGTCCGCCTCGAGCCCGAGCGGGTCGGGCCAGTCGGCGAGGTGGATCGACTCGGCGGCCGCGGGCGTCTCGGCGGACGCCTCATCGGCGGCGTCGGCGGCGTACTCGGCGTGCCAGATCTCCTCGGTCACGTGGGCAAGCAGCGGGGCGAACAGCTTCAGGAACCGGCGGTGGGCCGTCCGAAGGGTGTACCGGGCCGATGCGTCCTCCCGCTGTTTGGCGATCTCGAGGTAGTCGTCACAGAAGGTGCCCCAGAAGAACGTCCGGAGGCCGTCGCGGGCCTTCGAGAACTCCCGGTTCTCGAGGTGCTCCGTGAGCCGCTGGAGCTCCCGGTCGATCTCCGCGAGCAGCCACCGGTCGAGCTCGGCCAGCTCGTCGGGACGGTCGGGGTACGGTTCGGGGGCCAGCGACTCGACCAGCTTCGAGGCGTTCCACAGCTTGCGAATGAGCTTCTCGCCCGCGCGCAGGCCCTTCTCCTGGTAGGGGAGGTCGTCGCCGATCGCGGAGCCGGCGGCCCAGAAGCGGGCGGCGTCGACAGGGAACTTTTCCATCACGGCGTCGGGATCGACGACGTTGCCCTTCGATTTCGACATCTTCTCGCGGTTTTCATCGAGGACCATCCCGTTGATCATCGTCGACTCGAAGGGCACCTCGCCGGTGTGCTCGTAACACTTGATCACCGTGTGGAACAGCCAGAAGGAGATGATGTCGTGGCCCTGCGGGCGGACGTCCATCGGGTAGATCTCCGGCCGGTCCATCGTGAACTCGCCGGCGTCGGCGTCGTAATCCCAGCCGGCGTTGATGAGCGGCGTGAGCGAGGAGGTGGCCCAGGTGTCGAGCACGTCGTCCTCGGGAACGAACTCCCCGTGGCCACACTCGGGACAGGCGTCGGCGGGCGGGTCGTCGGAGAGGGGGTCGACGGGGAGGTCGTCCTTCTCGGCGACGATCTCGTGGTCACAGTCCGCGCAGTACCAGACCGGGAACGGGATGCCCGAGGATCGCTGCCGGGAGATGAGCCAGTCCCACTGGAGCCCCTCGACCCAGTGTTCATACCGCGTGAACATCTTCTCCGGGAACCACTCCATATCGCGGCCGGCCTGAAGGTACTCCTCGCGCTTGTCGAGGACCTTCACGTACCACTGCTCGGTGACGAGGAACTCGACGCCGACGCCGCAACGCTCGTGGACGTTGACGGTGTGGGTGATCGCGCGGCGGTCCAGCAGCGCGTCCTCCTCGTCGAGGTCGCTCACGATCGCTTCGCGGGCCTCCGCGGAGTGCATCCCTTCGTAGGGGCCGGCCACGTCGGTCATATGGCCCGACTCGTCGATGGCGACGCGGAGGTCGAGGTCGTGAGCCTGGTACCACTCGATGTCGTTCTGGTCGCCGAAGGTACAACACATCACGATTCCTGACCCCGTCTCCATATCGACGCGGTCGTCCGCGATGATCGGCACGTCGTGGCCGAACAACGGGATCGTCGCCGCCTCGCCGACGAGGTGCTGGTTCTCGTCGTCGTCGGGGTGGACGAAGACGGCGACGCAGGCGGGCAACAGCTCCGGCCGCGTGGTGGAGATGGTGAATCCCTCGCCGGAGTCGGCGACGGTGAACTCGATGTCGTGGAAGTGGGAGTCCTGCTCGTCGTCCTCGGTTTCGACCTGCGAGATGGCGGTCTCACACTCTGGACACCAGATGGCGGGTGCCTGCTCGCGATACTCGCGACCCTTCTCGTAGAGATCGATGAACGAGAGCTGGGAGACGCGCTGGACCTCCGGTGAGATGGTGCGGTAGGTGTTGTTCCAGTCGATCGACAGGCCCATCCCCTGCATCTTCTCGGTGAAGTCGGCCTCGTACTCCCGGCAGACCTCCCGACACTTGCGCTGGAACTCGCGGCGCTCGAAGTCCTGATGGCGGACGTCGAGTTCGCGCTCGGTCAGCCGCTCGGAGGCGATCCCGTTGTCGTCGTAGCCGAACGGGTAGAGGACGTCGCGGCCGTTCATCCGGTGGAATCGGGCGACGACGTCCTGAAGGATCGAGCCGTAAACGTGGCCCCAGTGGAGGTTCCCCGAAACGGTCGGCGGGGGCGTGTCGATCGCGAAGGCGGTGTCGGGGTCGGCGGTCTCCTCCGGATAGGCGAACGTCTCGTCGTCGACCCACCGGCGCTGCCAGCGCGCCTCGGCGGCGTCGGGGTCATACTCTCCGCTGGGCATTCTTGGCTGTCGATACCGCCGGTTCCCTGTTAAGCGCCTCGATCGGTGCAGCGACGGCCGTCGGGAGAACCGTCCGGCTTCCGCCTACTCGAGCGCGTCCAGTCGGAACTCGAAGGCCGCCACCGGCAGCTCCAGGTCGTGCTCGACGAGCACGGCGGGATGGACCTCGCCGATCACGCCGACGGTCTCGCCGTCGATCACGATCGCGGCGGTCCGCCCGTCGATGAAGGTCGGATGGTCGGTCGGCGGCGTCGCGAGGTCGACGTCGAAGTCGCGACAGACCGCCTGCAGTCGGGCCTTCGCGTCCTCGTAGCTCGCGTCGGTCCGAGCGAGGACCCCCGCGACCGTTCGGCGTTCGGCGACGTTCGTGTTCTCGGTCTCGTCGCGCTCGGCCGCCAGCCCGATCTCCGCGAGGTCCTGGGGGTACGCCCGGTGGGTGTTCCGCTCAAGGACCATCAACAGCGACGGGAGCGCCCACGTGCGCAGCTGCGTGTAGTCCTCGCTGTAGGGTTCGGTGATCTCGACGGGCTCGCCGCCCCCGACGACGTCGGTGCCGGGGTCGACGCGCAGCCGGTCGTAGTTCTCCGGGCCGCTTATCATGTGGAAGTTGAGCAGGTCCTCGAAGCCGAGCCCGACGAGGCTGTCGCGGGCCGCGTCCTCGAGGCGCGATCGGTCGTGGCGGCCGCCGACGGTCCCGACGTCTGGATACCGCGGTTCGAGGTCGTTGAACCCGTAGGCGCGCCCGACATCGTCCACGAGGTCGTAGGGGTGGAGCACGTCGACGCGGTAGGGCGGTATCTCGACGTCGTAGACGACGTCCTCGCCCAGCGAATAGGTCGCGTCGAGACCGGAGCGCTCGAAGAGGTCGACGACCTCGTCGGGCTCGAAGGAGACGCCGATCGTCGACTCGATGCGGTCGTGGGAAACCGACTTCTCGGTCACCTCGAGGTCGGGCCGGACGAGCGTCCGCCCGGCGCTCGGGTGGGATGCGGTCGGTGAGTCGCTCCCGCCGGCGATCGGCTCGACGTCGGCGGCGCCGTCAGCACCGGCTCCACCGTCAGCACCGGACGCGCCGTCAGCGTCGCCGTCGGGATACGCGATCTCGACGTCCTCGATCGTGGCGCCACGGGCGGAGAGCGCGTAACAGACGATCGCGAGCATCCGGTCGATCGTCCACTGGTCGGTTCCCGTCATCTCGACGAGCAGCTCGCGGCTGCCCGTGGTCACCTCGGTCCGACGCCCGTTGATGACCGGCGGGAACGAGAAGAGCCCGAGGTCGTCGTAGATCGCCGGGTAGCGGTCGTACTCGGCGACGAGGTCGGCGTAGGTGCGGCCGGTATCGTGATCCTCGAGCACGTCCGCGGGCGTCATCTCGGCGTCCGAATCGAGCGGGACGAACGTGTCACCCTCGGGGTCGACCCCGCGGTAGGTGATCGCGTTGCCGTCGCCGTCGCCCCCCGCGTTGCCCTTGAGCATCGCGAGGTCGTGGATGCCGATCGCGCCCTTCGCGCGCTTGCGGCCCATCGTCGCGTGCAGCTTCTCCTGGAGCTGGATGAGCGAGTCGAGCGCGTCGTCGTCCAGATCCACGCCGCGAACGACCGCGCCGGTGACGTACGGACGCTCGTCGGGGACCGATCTCGCGACCTCGATCGTCCAGTCGGCGTCGTTCGTGTCGGGAACGTGGACGCCGCGGGCATCGCCGTAGTGGTAGCGCAGCGAGCGGGCGATCCCCTCCACGGAGAGACGATCCAGGCGGTCAGGGGCGAACTCGAGTTGGAGGTCGCCGTCCTCGGTTTCGCCCTCGAACTCCAGCCCGAGCGCGAACAGGTCGTCGACGAACTCCTCGTCGGTCTTCTCGTGGCCGGTCAGCTCGCGCAGCTCGTCGGGGTCGACGTCGACGACGGGCATTACCGCACCACCTCCGTCTCCCGCAGCAGTTCCAGATCACACAGCGTCCCGTGCACGTCGCGGATGTCGTCGAAGCCGTACATCAACATTAAGAGTCGCTCCAGGGCGAGTCCCCACGCCATCACGTCGCACTCGACGCCGAGCGGGCCGAGCACCTCCTGGCGGAACAGTCCCGAGTTGCCGATCTCGATGAGCTCGTCCGTCTCGGGGTGACGGCCGAACAGCTCGAAGGACGGTTCCGTGTAGGGGTTGTAGTGCGGTTTGAACTGTACGTCGGTGATCCCGAACTGCCGGTAGAACTCCTCGAAGGTGCCCATCAGGTCCCGCACCGAGAGGTTCTCGGCCATCACCCAGCCCTCGATCTGGAAGAACTCGAGCAGGTGGGTCGGGTCGAGGGTGTCGTTGCGGTAGACCTTCTCGACCGAAAAGAACCGCTGTGGCGGTTCCAGGTCGCCGAGCGCGAACCCGGAGAGGTGCCGCATCGACAGCGAGGTGGTGTGACCGCGCAGGTCGATCGCCCGCGCGACGTCCTCGGTCCACGGCGAGTGGTAGCCGTCGCCGTCCTCGCCCCAGCCCTCCCGATGGGCGCGCTCGACGCGGTCGAGCAGCCCCGGCGGGATCGACTCCATCGGCGGGAGATCGAGCGCGAACTGGTCCCAGTGGGTCCGCGCGGGGTGGTCCTGAGGCATGAACAGGCAGTCGTTGATCCAGAACTCCGAATCCGCGTGCGGGCCCTCCATCTCCCGAAAGCCCATCCCGACGAGGACGTCCTTCACGCGGTCGGCCGTCTGTCGGAGGATGTGTTTGCGCCCGCCGGTCGCGGTCTCGGCGTCCGCCTCGACGTTGTACTCGGCGAACTCCACGTCCCGCCACTCCCCGCTCGTGAGCAGTTCGGGCGTGAGCCGGTCGACCGTCTCGGCCGTCTCGATCCCCTCCATCAGGGCGGTGACGCCGTCGTCGGTGAGAGTGACCGAGCGCACGGTCGACTCGCTTCGCTCGATGAGTCCGCGGCGCTCCAGGCTCCCGAGAACGTCGGCGTCGATCGATTCGGGGGGCTCGATGGAGGCGTCCCGGTCGGACGCCGTCTCGTCGGGAGCCGTCTCAGCGGGACCCGCCGAGGCGATCGCCTCGAGCGCGAGCGATTCGGAGTCGTCCGCGGGATCGACGTCGGGGTCGGCGGTGATCTCGCCGGATTCGATGCTCCCGTAGCCCTTGCGGGCGTAGTTCGAGAGGGCGATGTCGACGGCGCCGCCCTCGAGGTCGGCTCCACCGATGACCTCGCCCATCGACTGGGGCGCGTCGTCGGCGCCGGCGTCGAGGGCCGCCCGGTGGAGCTGGATCTCCGGGAGTGCCGTTTCGACGTACTCGCCGCCCTCGTCGGTGACGGTCACCGAGACCTGCTCGGCCTCGCTGACCGCGAGCAGGCCCTCGTCCGCGAGCTCGAAGGCGGCTCGGGTGACCGTCTCGGGCTTCTCGCCGATCTCGGCCGCGAGATCGTCGATCGGTCGGTCGTCGGTCGCGCTCGCGGCCTCAAGGACCGCGAGTTGGGATTCCGTGAGTCGCATATGGTGAATGTATCGTGTGGTCGGCGGCGTCTCTCGTGCGTACGTTCGGCGGCGTGAGCGTCGTAAGCGTTCCGTGTTCGGTCGATGGATCCGAACGGAAGCGAGTCACGAACGGGGTGCGCGCGGTTTCACCGCCTCGCCGCGGGGCGTCCCGCGGCGAGACGGTGAAACCACCCGGAGGTCAGCGAAAACCGAACCCGAACCCGCGGTCGTCGCGATCGCGACCGATCCGGTCGATGACGGACTCGCCGCCGATGACGGGTTCGAGCGCCATACCCACAGGTGGGTCGAGGGGCAGTATATACGTTGTGCACCGACGCGGGGCGGTCCACTGTACATCCACGCGAGACGATCCGTCGTGCATCGAAGCGGGACGTTTAATCCACGGCCCGCCGACCGGGGAGGTATGAACGAGGCGTTCGCGGACGGCTTCGAGGTGATCCCGGCGGTCGACGTCCAGGACGGCGAGGTGGTCCAGCTCGTCCAGGGCGAGCGCGGGACGGGGAAACGGTACGGCGACCCGGTCGAGGCAGCCGAGCGCTGGATCGACGAGGGCGCGGAGACGCTCCACCTCGTGGATCTGGACGGCGCCTTCGAGGGGGAGCGCGTCAACGCCCCTGCGTTCGAGGCGATCGTCGACGCGGTCGGCGACGACGTCGCCCTCCAGCTCGGCGGAGGGATCCGGACCGCCGAGGACGCGCGCGCACTACTGGATCTCGGGATCGACCGCGTGATCCTGGGCACCGCGGCCGTCGAGGATCCCCCGATCGTGGAGGCCATCTCCGAGACGCACCCGGGAACGGTGGTCGTAAGCCTCGACGCGAAGGACGGCGAGGTCGTCGTCTCGGGGTGGACCGAATCGACCGGGCTCGACCCCGCCGCGGCCGCCGAGCGGTACGAGGAGCTGGGCGCGGGCGCGATCCTCTTCACGAACGTCGACGTCGAGGGGCAACTCGAGGGGATCGACCGCGGGGCCGTCGAGGCGGTCGTGGACGCGGTCGACGTCCCGGTGATCGCCTCCGGCGGCGTCGCGAGCCTCGATGACGTCGCCGCGCTGGAGGAGGCCGGCGCGGCGGCGGTCGTGGTCGGAACGGCGCTGTATGAGGGGTCGTTCACGCTGCGTGAGGCCCAGCGGGCCGCGACCGGCGACGGCGCGGAGTGAGCGCACGCGAAGCGACTTCCGGGCGACTCGTGAACCCGCCCGCATATCACTCCCCGTTCGGCCGTTCCTCGGCGGATGACTCCTCGGCGGATGACTCCTCGGCGGGTCGCTCGCGTTGGACGACGAACACCGGACCGAGGAACCGCTCTGCGACCTGTTCTGCAGGCATTCCGAAGAGGAACGTCGTGACCGACGGGTCCGTTTCGCCCATCACGACCGCGTCGTGATCGGCGGCGTGACGAGCGATCGCATCGAGCGGCGCGTCCGGGTGTTCAAGGATCGTGTCGATCGACCCCGGGCTGACGCCGCGATCGACGAGCGCGTTCGCGGTCGATTCCAAAAGCGCCTCGCCGTCGGCATCCGCCTCGTCGTCATCGAGCGCGTGGTACAGCGTGATCGTCGCGTCGGTCGTCGCGAACAGGCCGGCGGTCAGGCGGGTGTTTCGGTCGAGTCCGACGTCGCCCCGAACGGCGAGCAGCACCGACTCGAGGGCGTCGGTGCCGTTGGGAACGAGTACCGCGAGACAGTCGTGTTCGTAGATCAGCCGGTCGATCGTCGCCTGCGCCTCGTGTGTGAAGACGAGGCGGACGTCGACCGTGGCGCCCGCGTCGGAAAGCGCCGCCGCGAACTCCTCGAGTTTGGCCATCGCACGCTCGCCGAACTGCTCGCGGGCCTGGTCGGCCGCGGTCTGGTCGGGAATGACGTGGTAGCCGGCGAGCACGACGTGTGCGTCCGCGAGCAGGTCCGCGATCCCGGTCGGCAGCGACTCGCCCTCGAGAACCCGGATCGGATAGAGGACGGGCGGACGGTTCGGCGCGTCGGTCGTGGGTGTGGGATCGGTGTCGGTCGTGGATGTGGGATCGGTGTCGGTCGTGGATGTGGGATCGGTGTCGGTCATGGATTAGAACGCTCCCTTGAGTGCGACGTCGGTAGCGTAGTACCGGTACCAGGCGTAGGCAGCGACCATCACGGCGGCGCCGACGCCGATCGACGCCGGCTGCATAAACGCGATGAGCGAGAAGCTCGCGAGCGCGCCGAGACCGGCGACGAGGTATCCCGCGGGACAGCGGAACGCGGGAGTATACCACGCGGGCGACTCGCGTCGGAGTTGGATCAGGGCGACGCAGACGAGTCCGTACATCACCAGATGGAGGACGGAGGCGACCTCCGCGAGCAGCTCCACCTGGCCGGTCGCCGTGAGCACGACGATCGGGCCCCCAGCCAGCCCGAGGGCGACGTGTGGCGTGCCGTACCGGAGGTTGAGGCGGCTGGCGGCCTCCGGAAGGAGGTCGTCGCGGCTCACGGCGTAGACCGCCCGGGAGGCGCTGAGGATGGAGGCGTTCGCGCTCGAGAACGTGGCGAGCAGCCCGGCGACGACGATCGCGAGCGCGCCCGGCAGGCCGACGAAGGCGCGAGCGACCTCGACCATCGCGGTTTCGCCGAACTCGCCGAGCCGGACGCTCCCGAACGCGCTGGTCGCCACGAAGATCGTGACGACGTAGAACACGCCGACGACGAGCACCGATCCGACCATCGCCAGCGGCAGGTTTCGGCTCGGGTTCGTGATGTCGCCGGCGACGGTCGCCACCTGCGCGAAACCGAGGTACGAGGTGAACACGAGCGCGGCGGTCTGCAACACCGGCACCAGTCCGCCCGGTGGGAAGAACCCCTCCGGGACCGATTCCGTGCCGAACACGCCGAGGGCGTCGAGGCTCCCGTAGCTCAGGAACAGCGTGAGGATGACGAGCAAGACGATGACGATCGCGTTCTGCAGCGATGCCGTGTTCTCGGTCCCGAACACGCTGAGAGCCGTGAGCGCGCCCCCGAAGACGACCCCCAACGGTACCGCCGGATCCACGGGGAGGGCGATCCCCGCCTCCGCGAACACCTGGCCGGCATAGCTGCCGAGCCCGACGAGGTAGAACGCGGCCGCGAACACGAGCCCGAGCCAGAGGCCGATGCCGATGACCGCGCCCGGAGTGGTACCGAGACCCCGAGAGATGAAGAAGTAGCCGCCGCCGCTGCGGGGCATCGCGGTCGCAAGCTCCGACAGCGGGAGCGCGACCAACAGCGCGACGACCGCCCCGATCGCGAACGAGAGCGATGCCGCCGGTCCCGCGTTCTCCGCGGCCAGCCCCGGAAAGACGAAGATGCCCGCACCGATCATCGTCCCGATGCCGATCGCGAGCCCGCCGACGAGTCCGATCGTCCGTTCGAGCTCCCCCTCGCCCCGATCGCGGTCGTGTTCGACGACGGGCTCGGACGAGTCCGCCGCGGGCATCGACTGGTCCGGCGGCGGTGAGTCCGGTGACGTCGATGGGGCCGCCGGCGTCGATGCGGCCGACGACGAGTCCGTCGGCTGCGGACGGTCGGCGGGGGTATCGCGTCCCATACGTCGTCGATCACGCGCAGACCCGAAATAGCCACCGCCGCGGTTCGGAACGTGGCTCCCGCTCGCGTTCGAAGCGGCTCGCCCGCAATCCCCTTAAGAGTCGCCCGCGAGTGGCCGGTATGAGCGACCCGAGCGGATCGAACGGCACCGACCGCAGCGCGGCCGTCTCGCGGGCGACGGCGGAGACGGAGATCGATCTCACGCTGACGATCGACGGGAACGGGGACGGCGAGATCGACACCGGGATCGGCTTCTTCGACCACATGCTGACGGCCTTCGCCACGCACGGGCTGTTCGATCTGACCGTCCGGTGTGACGGGGACACCCACATCGACGACCACCACACCGTCGAGGACGTGGCGATCTGTCTCGGCGAGGCGTTCGCGGAGGCGCTCGGTGACAAGCGCGGGATCCGCCGGTACGCCGACCGTCGCGTCCCGCTCGACGAGGCGGTCGCGTCCGTGGTCGTCGACGTCTCGGGACGACCCCACTACGAGTTCGCTGGCGAGTTCTCCCAGGAATCGATCGGGGGGTTCACGAGCGTGATGGCCGACCACTTCGCGATGTCGCTTGCCCACAACGCCGGCCTGACGCTGCACGCCGAGGTCGTCCGCGGGGAGAACGCCCACCACGAGGTCGAGGCGCTGTTCAAGGCGCTCGCGCGCACGCTCGACGACGCGACCCGGATCGACGAGCGGCGCTCGGACACCCCGAGCACGAAGGGCGACTTGTAAGCGATGTTCGACGAGATCCTGGGCAAGTTCGAGGGGTCGCCGAGCCAGCAGGCGGTGATCCGCCTGCTCTTGGAGCGCGGGTTCTCCGTCAACGAGGACGGGCGCGTGGTCTCGGGCGGGATCGAGATCCCCTACACCGGGATCGCGCGCGAGCTGGACGTGGACCGCCGCGTCGTCGACTCGACGACCGACGCGATCCGAGAGGATCCGGAGCTGCGCCGGATCTTCGCGAACATCTCCTCGATCCCGAGCCTGATGGATCTCGCGCCGGTGCTCGAGTTGACCGTTCTCACGGTCGAAGTGGCTGCAGCGGACGAATCCGGCATCGTCGCCGAGGTGACCGGACTCATCGCCGACCACGAACTCACGATCCGACAGGTCATCAGCGACGATCCGGAGTTCGCGGCCGACCCGAAGCTCTACGTGATCCTCGACGACGACGTTCCCGGCGAGCTGCTCGTGGCGATCCGGGAGCTCCCCTACGTGCGCCGCGTCGAGTTCTGAACGGCGGGGCGGAACCCACCGAGCGCACGCGCATATGGTTATACGGTTCGAGACCGTATTGACCGTATGAGCACCGAGGTACGGCTGAACCGGCTTCGAACCGTCATCGACGCGCTCGACTACCCGATCGACCGAACCGACGCGCGCGAGGAACTGTCCGACGTGACGCTCCTGTACGCCGACGGGAGGGAGTCGCTGGCCGCGGTCGTCTCCCGATCGAACGACGACGTCTTCCGATCGATGGAGGACCTCGAGGCCGCGGTCTTCGGGAACGTTCCGGTCGAAGCGGTCGGCGAACCGGGGCAGTCCGACGGCGACGCCTAGCACAGGCCGTTTCGGCGACGCCCAGCACAGTCCGTTCCGGAGACGTTTTTCGCCGTTCAGTCGGAGGCGATGAGCGACGCGTATCGTGGGATTGCTCCGCATATTTCACTTTCACCCACCTGTTAACGTGGGTTTATATGGGAGAGCGAACAAGCGGGGTGTACATGCCCGAAGACGAACTCGAAGACCTCCCAGGCGTCGGCCCCGCGACCGCGGACAAGCTCATTGACACCGGCTACGAGAGCTACCAGAGCATCGCGGTCGCCAGCCCCGGGGAGCTGTCGAACACCGCCGACATCGGCTCCTCGACCGCCTCGGACATCATCAACGCCGCCCGGGAAGCCGCCGACGTCGGCGGCTTCGAGACCGGCGCGGCGGTCCTCGAGCGGCGCGAGCAGATCGGCAAGCTCTCCTGGCAGATCGACGAGGTCGACGAGCTGCTCGGCGGCGGCGTCGAGACGCAGTCGATCACGGAAGTCTACGGCGAGTTCGGCGCCGGCAAATCGCAGGTGACCCACCAGCTGGCGGTCAACGTCCAGCTGCCCCGCGAACACGGTGGGCTCGCCGGCGGCGCCATCTTCGTGGACACCGAGGACACGTTCCGGCCCGAGCGGATCGACGACATGGTTCGTGGCCTCGACGACGAGATCCTCGAGGCGGAACTCGAACGGCGCGAGATCGAGGGGACGCCGAACAGCGACGAGGCGCTGGCCGAACTCACCGAGGCGTTCCTCGACCGGATCCACGTCGCGAAGGCGTTCAACTCCAACCACCAGATCCTGCTGGCCGAGAAGGCCAAGGAGCTCGCCGGCGAACACGAGGAGAGCGAGTGGCCGATCCGGCTCGTCTGCGTGGACTCGCTGACCGCCCACTTCCGCGCCGAGTACGTCGGCCGGGGCGAGCTCGCCGAGCGCCAGCAGAAGCTGAACAAACACCTTCACGACCTGATGCGGATCGGGGACCTGTACAACACGTCGATCCTCGTCACTAACCAGGTCGCCTCGAACCCCGACTCCTACTTCGGCGACCCGACCCAGCCGATCGGCGGCAACATCCTCGGCCACACCTCCACGTTCCGGATCTACCTGCGGAAGTCGAAGGGTGACAAGCGGATCGTCCGGCTCGTCGACGCCCCGAACCTCGCCGACGGCGAGGCCGTGATGCGCGTCCAGGACGCCGGCCTCAAACCGGAATAGGCCGGCCCGAGAGGACACGCAGGCGTCGGTCACACACCACTCACGCGAGCCGACACCATCTGTTGCAACGATTTCCGCGACGGCGACCAACGATTTTCGCGACGGCGACTCACGAGGAGCGCGCGCGAGCGTTTCGGGCACATACACCAACAATCCGACAAAACGATCGTCAAGTTGTTCGGCAACATTTGTAACGGAACTGCCGAGAATACGTCCTTATATTGGCCTTATTCGATTGTATATATGACGAACGTCGACCGAATCGCACATATTATTCTATTTTTCAACTATACGATTTATATACCTCCATCCACCCCAGTCGGAACGTGATTTCGAACACGAACACGGAGGAATCGATTGGAATAGTTCACGATCGTAAACCATCCATCCCCGATAGGGCGGTGATCGTCTGATGGTGGGCGCGGAACTCCTCACGCAGGTCGATCCCTCGGTGATCGCCGAGGGCGTGAACCTGCTGTGGGTTGCAGTCGTCTGTTTCCTGATCTTCTTCATGCACGCCGGCTTCGCGATGCTCGAGGCGGGGCAGGTGCGTGCGAAGAACGTCGCCAACCAGCTGACGAAGAACCTGCTGACCTGGAGCGTCGGCGTCCTGGTCTACTTCCTGATCGGGTTCGGCGTCGAGGCCGTCGCGGGCGGAAGCGGCGTCTCGATGGAGACGTTCACGGCCGCGATGACCGCGCCCGACGGCGCGTGGGTCAACAGCTGGCTGTTCGGTGCCGTCTTCGCGATGACGGCGGCGACGATCGTCTCCGGCGCGGTCGCCGGCCGCGCGAAGCTCCGCGCGTACGTCGGCTACACGATCGTGCTGTCGGCGGTCATCTACCCGGTCGTCGCGGGGATGTCCTGGTACGGCGGCGGCCTCCTCGCGGGGCTCGGCTTCACGGACTTCGCGGGCGGGATGGTCGTCCACGGGATGGGCGGCATCGCCGGCCTCACGGCCGCGTACGTGATCGGCCCGCGAATGGACCGCTACGCCGAGGACGGCTCCACGAACGTCATCCCCGGCCACTCGATGACGTTCGCGGTGCTGGGAACGCTCGTCCTCGCGTTCGGCTGGTACGGCTTCAACGTCGGCACCACCGCGACCGTCTTCGCCGTCGAGAACGGCGAGTTGACGCTTGGCGGCTTCGGGGTCGTCGGGCGCGTCGCGCTCACGACGACGCTCGGGATGGCCGCCGGGGGCATCGGCGCGGCGCTCGGAGCGCTCGCGCTCACGAAGAAGGTCGACACCCTCTACGTCGCCAACGGGCTGCTTGCGGGACTCGTCGGCGTCACGGGGATCGTTGACCTCGTCACCTGGTGGGGCGCCATCGCGGTCGCGCTGGTGTGCGGCCTCCAGCTCCCGTTCGTCTTCGAGTTCGTCTCGGACACGCTGAAGATCGACGACGTCTGCGCCGTCTTCCCGGTCCACGGCTCCGCCGGCGTCATCGGGATCCTGGCGCTGCCGTTCGTCCACGTCGACGGTTTCTCGGTCGACCTGCTCGTCTCGCAGGTGGTCGGAACCGCCGTGATCACGGTCTGGACCGTCCTCGCGACCGCGGCCGTCTTCGGCGCCTTCAAGGCGGCCGGACAGGCCCGCGTCGCGCCGGAACACGAGCGTGAGGGGCTCGACGTCTCCGAACACGGCGTCGACACCTACCCCGAGTTCGGCAAGCCGATCGCCGCCGACGGCTCCGGAGCCAGCGTCCGTGCCGACGGCGGCGCGGAGGCCGGCACCGAGATCAAGATGGTCACGGCGATCGTTCGCCCCGAGAAGCTCGGCGACATCAAGACCGCGCTCGCCGGGATCGGCGCGCCCTCGCTGACGGTCACGAACGTCTCCGGCCGCGGCTCCCAGCCCGCCAAGACGGGCCAGTGGCGCGGCGAGGAGTACGTCGTCGACCTGCACCAGAAGGTAAAGATCGAGTGCGTCGTCGCCGACATCCCGGCCGACGAGGTCGCGGCGGCGATCCGCGAGGCCGCAAGCACCGGCGAGCCCGGCGACGGGAAGGTCTTCGTGCTGCCGGTCGAGGACGCACTGCAGGTGCGCACCGGCACGGCCGGGCCCGAGGCGGTGTAAGCCGCCAAGAGAGTCCGAACCGGCCGAGCTTCGGGCGGTCTTTTTAATTAGGAATCCGATCCTTTTGAACGGTTCCCCGGGAGTGACATCCTCACCCGCCGTGACGCGTCACTCCTCGGCGTCGAACCGGTCCCGAACCAGCGGCGAGTCGGACGTCGTACACTCGGGTCGACCACAGACGCCGGCGTCGGCGCCGGCACGTTCCACGCCCGCCGAAAGGTGATCAATCGACCAGTCGGCGTCGTGACCGTGGGTTCGCCGGTGGTCCTCGAGGGCGGTCCGTGCTCGACGAAGGGACGGGAACGTCTCCGTGAACGAGCAGGAATCGCAGTCGACCGTCACGCGAGCGCCATTCATACCCGAGTAGTGAGGGCCGGCGGGCAAAACGATCGTGGTCTAAATGGATCCGGACGACCACGAATGGATCCGGACGACCACGCTCCGAACGAACGTGGGCGAACCGGTCGCGCTCTGAACGGAACCCCTTTTTCACCTCCCGACCGAAGGGTGGGTCATGAACCACGACCGCTCGCGTGCGCTGTACGACCGCGCGCTCTCGGTGCTGCCCGGCGGCGTCAACTCCTCGGTTCGGGCGACGCTCCCACACCCGGTGTTCGTCGACCACGGAGACGGCGGCCACGTGATCGACGCCGACGGAAACCGGTACGTCGACTGGGTGATGGGCTACGGCCCGCTGTTGTACGGCCACGACGTCCCCGAACCGGTGACGGCGGCGATCCAGTCCGCGGCGGCGGACGGCCCGATGTACGGGGTCCCGACCGAGATCGAGGTCGAACACGCCGAGTTCATCGCGCGCCACGTCCCGAGCGTCGAACAGGTCCGGTTCGTCAACTCCGGCACCGAGGCGACCGTCTCGGCGGTCCGGCTCGCCCGGGGCCACACGGGTCGCGACAAGATCGTGGTGATGCAGGGCGGCTACCACGGCGCCCAGGAGTCGACGCTCGTCGAGGGTGAGCCGGGGTCGCAGGCGCCCTCCACCGCGGGCGTTCCCGAGGAGTTCGCCGAACACACCCTGCCGGTCCCGTTCAACGATCCGGAGGCCGCACGCGAGGTGTTCGCCGAACACGGCGACGACATCGCGGCGGTGCTCGTCGAGCCGATCCTCGCCAACTCCGGGATCGTGATGCCGGTCGACGGCTACCACGAGACGCTGCGCGAGCTGTGTGACGAGCACGGTTCGCTGCTCGTCTTCGACGAGGTGATCACCGGCTTCCGCGTCGGCGGGCTCGGCTGTGCGCAGGGGAAACTCGGCGTAACCCCGGACCTCACCACGTTCGGGAAGATCGTCGGCGGCGGATTCCCGGTCGGGGCGATCGGCGGCCGAGCGGACGTGATGGAGGGGTTCACGCCGGCCGGCGACGTCTTCCAGGCCGGGACCTTCTCGGGACACCCGGTGGCGATGGCGGCCGGCAAGGCCTACCTGGAGTACGCGGCCGAACACGACGTCTACGAGCACGTCAACGAGCTCGGGCGCCGGCTTCGGGAGGGGATCACCGACATCTGTGCCGACCAGGCGCCGACGTACACGGTCGTCGGGACGGACTCGCTGTTCAAGACGGTCTTCACGCGCGAGGGCCCGACCGGCGGGGACCTCGAGACGTGCTGTCCGGCGGGCTGTACCCAGGACCCCGACTGTCCGCGGTACGACTACTGTCCGAAGACGGGCGCCGACGTCGCTCGTGCCGAGACCGACCGCTGGGAACGCGTCTTCCGCCAGGAGATGAAAGAGCAGGGGATCCTCCTCACCGGCAACCAGTTCGAGAGCCAGTTCGTCTCCTACGCACACACCGAGGCGGACGTCGAGGAGACGCTCGAGGCGTACAAACACGCGCTCTGAGCGGCGAAATGACGCGCTCCGAGCCACGAAAGCATCGCGGCCGGAGTGGACGAACGCGCAACGACCTGACGCGACCGAAATTGGTGACCTTTTCACCGCCGGGACCGACGGATCGAGTATGACACGATCGCTTCGACTCGCGACTCGCGGATCCGACCTCGCCGTGAAACAGGCGGCGACGGTCGCTGACGCGCTCGCGACCCGGCGCCGGGAGGTCGAGACCCGAACGGTCGAGACCCGCGGCGACCAGGTCCCGGACGCGCTCATCCACGAGCTGGGAAAGACGGGCGCGTTCGTCCGGTCGCTTGACGAGGAGGTGCTCTCCGGCGACGCCGACCTCACGGTCCACTCGCTGAAGGACGTCCCGACGGAGGGGCTCGACGACCTCGTCATCGCCGGCGTCCCCGAACGCGCGCCGGCCGGCGACGTTCTCGTGACCCCCGAGGGAGATGACCTCGCCGACCTGGAGCCGGGATCGACGATCGGAACCGCCTCGCTGCGCCGCACCGCCCAGATCAAGGCCGCCCGCCCCGACATCGAGGTGGAGCCGATCCGTGGCAACGTCGACACCCGGATCGAGAAGCTGCTCGCGCCCGGACTCCAGCGCGAACACGAGGCCCGGATGGAGGCGCGGTCAGAGGAGAGGGGTGAGACCGGCGAGACGGGCGGAAACGACCACGCGGGCGACCACGATGAGGACGGCGACCGGGCGGGAGACGGGGACGATCGCGAGTTCGAGGCGACCGTCGAGGAGTGGTTCGACTCGTTGCCCGAACTCGAACGCGGAGCGATGGAACGAGACGTCGAGACCGAATACGACGGGCTGGTGCTCGCGGAGGCCGGACTCGCGCGGTCCGGGCTGCTCGATGCGGTCCCGACGGCGCGGCTCGAGCGCGGCGAGTTCGTCCCGGCGGCCGGCCAGGGCGCGATCGCCGTCGTCGCGGCGGACCCGGACGTGGTTGACGCGGTCCGGTCGGCGGTCGACCACCCGCGGACGCGCGTGGAGACGAGCGTCGAGCGGACGATCCTCGAGGAGCTCGGCGGCGGCTGCATCGCCCCAATCGGCATCAACGCGATCGTGCAGGGATCGTACGTCCACACGACCGTCCGCGTGCTCTCGCGGGACGGGACCGAGGAGGTGGCCGAGACGCGGGATCTCGACATCGAGCACTACGGGCAGGACGCGCAGGCGTTCGGCCGGGACCTGGCCGAACGGGGCGCCGACGAGCTGATCGAACGCGCGCGCGAACGGAGCGAGGAGGATGACGGAGGACGAGAGGAGGATGACTGAGGATGACGGTCGGAGCGACGGATTCGAGGACGAGACCCAAACCGAGGGTCCCGAGGGCGAGATCCCGACCGACAGCCACGAGGAAGCGACCGGCAAGGTCTACCTCGTCGGGTCGGGGCCCGGCGATCCGGAGCTGCTGACGGTGCGGGCGAACCGCCTCCTCGAGGCGGCCGACGTCGTGCTCCACGACAAGCTTCCGGGCCCGGAGATCATCGAGTCGATCCCCGAGGGCAAGCGTGAGGACGTCGGCAAGCGGGCCGACGGCGAGTGGACGCCCCAAGAGTACACCAACCGCCGGCTGGTCGAGCTCGCCCGTGAGGGGAAGACGGTCGTCCGGTTGAAGGGCGGCGACCCCTTCGTATTCGGTCGCGGCGGCGAGGAGCTCGAGCACCTGGCGGCGGCCGGCGTGCCGGTCGAGGTCGTGCCGGGCGTCACCTCCGCGATCGCCGGGGCGGGCGTGGCCGGGATCCCGGTGACCCACCGCGACCACGCCTCCTCGGTGTCGTTCGTGACGGGTCACGAGGACCCGACGAAGGCCGATTCGGCGGTCGACTGGGAGGCGCTTGCGGCCACCGGCGGGACGATCGTCGTGTTGATGGGCGTCGGCAAGCTGCCGGAGTACGTCGCCGAGCTCCGGAGCGCGGGGATGGACTCGGAAACGCCGGTGGCGCTCGTCGAGCGCGCGACGTGGCCGGACATGCGCGTGGCGACCGGGACCCTGGAGACGATCGTCTCGGTCCGCGACGAGGCGGGGATCGAGCCGCCAGCCATCACCGTTATCGGCGAGGTGGCGGCGAGCCGTGACCGCGTGATCGACGTCCTGGAGAACGCCAACGCGGCACCGATCGGGGCCGAAACGGAACGGGAGCGAGAACGGGAAGGAGGGACCGACCGATGAGCCGGCAGGTTCGCGTCGCCGTCTTCCGACCCGACGACGACCGGATCGACGACGCGGTCGAGCTGTTGGGGTCGCTCGGTGCCGACCCGGTTCCCGATCCGATGTTGGCGGTCGAACCGACCGGCGAGACGCCGACGGACGCGCCATACGTGGTCCTCACGAGCAAGACCGGCGTCGAACTCGCCGGCGAACGCGGGTGGGAGCCGGCCGCGGACACGACGCTCGTCGCGATCGGCCCCGCGACCGCCGCGGCGGCACGGGAGGCGGGCTGGACCGTCGACCTGATCCCCGAGGAGTACACCTCACAGGGACTCGTCGACCTGCTCGGCGGCCGGATCGCCGAGGGAGGCGGGAGCGGCAAGGGGACTGCAGGCGCGGCGAAGCGGAGCGCCGCGGACCAAAGCACCACGGATCAGGGCGTCGCGATCGAGGTCGCCCGCTCGGACCACGGCAGCACGGTCCTCACCGAGGGGCTCGCGGCTGCGGGCGCCGACGTCCACGAGACGGTGCTCTATCGGCTCGTCCGCCCGGAGGGAGCCGGCCGGTCGACCGAGCTGGCCGCCGCCGGCGAGCTGGAGGCGGCCGCGTTCACCTCCTCGCTCACCGTCGAGCACTTCCTCGAGGCCGCCGCCGATCGTGGGATCGAGGCCGACGCCCGCGAGGGGCTCGTCGACGCGGTCGTCGGCGCCATCGGCGACCCGACCCGGGAGACGGCCGAAGCGCACGGGATCGACGTCGACGTCGTTCCGGACGAGGCGACCTTCGAGTCGCTCGCGACCGCGGTCGTCGAGCGGGCGGCACCGAGCCACCGCGGCGAGTGAGCGTCTCGGCACGGGAGCGGCGCGGAGCTGGCCCAAACGGAAGCCGGGCGTCACTCCCCGTTCTCGACCCGGTCGTCGAACGTCGCCCACGCGTCGGGAAACGACGCGAGCCGGGCCGCCGACAGCGTGTACAGCGCGTACTCCCGGTCCAGCCGGACCGTTCGATCCTCCTCGATCCAGCGGTGTATCCGGTCGTCCGTCGAGGCGATCCGGAACCGTTCGGCCGCCAGAAAGTCGCCGCCAACGGTCGGATCGACGGTCGATACGGGGAGGTCCTGGAGCGCCGTGACCGCCGACTCGCGGGCCGACCGGACGGTCTCGGGCGTCGCCTCGCGATGTCCGCCCTCCTCGATGGTCGTTCGAGCGCGATCGAGTGCCCGCCGGTTGACGTCGAGTTCGAGGGCGGTCGCAAGCGATCGGCCGAGTCGGCGCCGGTCCTCGAACAGGGTCTCGTGGAGGTGCGAGACCACCCTGACGCCCTCGGTCACGATCTCCCGGGCCGGGTCCGCGTCGGTCCCGATCAGCTCGCGAGGATCGCCCGCGTCGTCAGTCGGGTATTCGGCCTCGCGAAAGTCCTCGCGGGCGGTTTCGAGCGCGGTCGTGAAGCGACCCTCGTAGTCGGCGGGCTCGACGGCATCGGCGTCAGGATCGCCGTCGACGCCAGCATCGGTATCACCGTCTGCCGCGGCACGCTCGCGATGGCGCGCCGAGAGGTGATCCAGGGCCGCCAGCCGCGAGACGGCGCGTTCGACCTGGCCGGCCAACTCGCCGATCCACAGCGCGTGCCCCTCCGGCGCGGCATGGTGATGCGTGGGCCGATCGAGATCGGCGCGGGCTCGATCGAGGAGCGACTCGAGGCGCACGGCGGTGAGCAGGGTTCGATGCGGGTCGATCCCCGCATAGGTGAGCGCATCGGCGCCGGTCGCGAGTCGATCGCGTGCGTCCGAGCGGGCCCCCTCGACGACGGACCGCCGCTCCGTCGTCGATCCGACCGCGGCGACCGTCTCGGCGGCGCTGCGGGCGTGTCCGCGGACCTCATGGGACTCCGCGAGTGCGTTGGCAGCAGCGGGTGCGTCCCGCACGGCATCGAGTCCGCGAACCGCGCGATCACGAAACCGCTCGATCTCCCGGCGGGCGGCCCCGTTCGGGACGTCGGCTGCGGTGAGCGGGTCCGGGACGTCGGCCAGCAGCGAGTCGATCCGATCGGTCACCCCGACGACGGTTCCCCGGTTCGGCTGCACCGGCTCGGGCCGTGGCGGGGTCTCGACCGGCGACTCGATCGTTCCCTCGAGCGTCGCGGCATCGTACGTGGACGGCGTGTCCTCGCCACGGTCGAGGACGTCGAGACACCCGGCCGACGCGAGGGTCACTCCGGCGCCGACCGCACCGAGAACCGAGCGACGCGACCGGGTCACGCGTCATCACCGCCGTTCGTCTCGATCGACTCGGGTCGGCAGTTCGAGCTGGTTCCGAGCCCCATTCCCGACGGGGATGACTCGTAAGCCTGCGGGACGCGCAGCGCCGTCACGAGCAGGTGGCGGTCGTCCACCGCACAGGCCGCGTCCGCCGGACGGAGCTTCCGACAGCGGCTGGCGTGGAACTCGTCGTCCTCGAGCTCGACGTACTCGGTCGAGAGCTCGTAGCAGGCCGCGATCGGCTCCTGGATCAGGACGACCGACTCGGAATCAAAGTCGATCGCCGTCAGAAACGACCGAAGCGCGTCGGTTCCCTCCGGCTCCCGTCGGAACCGCAACCGATCGCGGTGGGCGTCCTCGAGGATGAACCACATCCGGTTTCGGAGCCGCCGGTCCGCGAGGTCGGGCGTCGGGGTGGCGGGAACGTCGCTCGAGTCGGTCACTCCGCCGTCCGGATCAGTCGGATCGAACCCGATCGGGATGATCGGGTCGAGCGACGGGTCACGGAGCGTCTCGATCGCGAAGTCGGTCGTCGCCGATTCGGGCGGGTGTGACGGGTCGTCGTTCACGGTTCGGCTGCGGGAGGACTGGCCGTCGAGACAGCCGGCCGCGGCACTCGCCAGGGCCGCTGCGCCCGCGGCGAGGAGGGATCGCCGGGACCGATGGAGGGCGGGCATACAACCGGCTGGGCCGTGCCACCCCAAATAGGTTGGGAACCCGGCCGGCTCGCGACGACCGCTTTTAGTCGATGGCGCAGACAGGAGTGGTATGAGCGACGAGCAGAATCGGGACGACGATCCGTCGCGGGATGCGGATCCGGACGACGATCCGGCGCGGTACGCGGATCCGGCGAAGAACCCCTACGTGCGGGAGCCGCCGACCGAGTTCACGGACGTCGCCGAACTCGACGCGTCGACGGCCCGGGAGCAGGCCGAGCGCCTCCGCGCAGCGATCCGCGAACACGACTACCGGTACTACGTCGAGGCGGATCCGATCGTCTCGGACGCGGCCTACGACGCGCTCTTCGACCGGCTCGTGGCGCTCGAGGAGGCGTTCGACCTCCCGACCGAGGACTCGCCGACCAGGCGCGTGGGCGGGGAACCGGTGGCGGAGCTCGAGACGGTCGAGCATACCGCGCCGATGCTCTCGATCGACCAGACGACCGACCCCGACGACGTCCGGGAGTTCGACGATCGCGTCCGGCGGGCGCTCGCGGAGTCGGAGATCACCGTCGCCGGCGACGCCATCGAGTACGTCTGTGAGCCGAAGTTCGACGGCCTCTCCGTCGAGGTCGTCTACGAGAACGGCGAGTACGTTCGCGCGGCGACCCGGGGCGACGGGACGACCGGCGACGACGTGACCGAGCAGGTGGCGACGATCCGCGCCGTTCCGGGCCGGCTCCGCGGAGCGCCCGACGACGTGCCCGAAACCCTTGCCGTCCGCGGAGAGGTCTACATCCCGCGGGACGCGTTCCAGGAACTCAACCGCGAGCGCCAGGAGCGCGGCGAGGAGCCGTTCGCGAACCCCCGCAACGCCGCAGCCGGAACGCTGCGCCAGCTCGACCCGACCGTCGTCGCCGACCGACCGCTTAGCGTCTTCTTCTTCGACGTCCTCGGGTGGGCCGGGACCACACCGGGGGACGACTCCGGCGGAGGAGGTCCCCGCGAACGGCCGGCGACACACTGGGACGACCTCGACGCGCTCGAGGGGTTCGGGCTGCGACGGAACGACCGGACCGAGCTAGTGACCAACATCGAGGACGCGATCGACTACCGCGACCGGACCGCCGCGGTCCGCGACGAGCTCGCCTACGAGATCGACGGGATCGTGATCAAGGTGAACGACCTGGCGGCGTGTAAGGCGCTCGGAACCACGTCCCGGTCGTACCGATGGGCGTTCGCCTACAAGTTCCCGCCGCGGACGGAGACGACGACGGTCGAGGAGATCGTCGTCCAGGTCGGGCGGACGGGGCGATTGACGCCGGTCGCCCTCCTCGATCCGGTCGACGTCGGCGGCGTCACGGTCTCGCGGGCGACCCTGCACAACCCCGCCGAGATCGAGATGCTGAACGTGAACGTCGGGGACCGCGTTCGGGTGTACCGCGCCGGCGACGTCATCCCGTACATCCCGGCGGTCGTCGAGAAGCGGAGTGAGGGAGCCTACGAGTTCCCCGAGGCGTGTCCCGTCTGTGACTCGCCCGTCGAGCGCGACGGGCCGCTTGCGTACTGTACCGGCGGGCTCGGCTGTCCGGCCCAGCTCGAGCGCGCGATCGAACACTGGGCGCGCCGCGACGCGCTCGACATCGAGGGACTCGGCCCGGAGACGGTCGAACAGCTCCGCGCGGCGGGGATCGTGGAGTCGCTGCCGGACCTCTACCGGCTCGATCGTGAGGACCTCGCCGCACTCGACGGCTGGGGCGAGACGAGCGCCGAGAACCTCCTCGCGGAGCTCGAGGCGAGCCGGAACCCGCCGCTGCCCGAGTTCCTGGCCGCCCTCGGGATCCCGGACGTGGGCGCCGCGACGGCGCGGAACCTGGCGGCACACGTCGGCACGCTCGACGCGCTTCTGAAGGCGTCAACGGCGGACCTCCAAACCGTCGACGACGTCGGGGAAACCGTCGCCGCGGAGATACACGAGTTCCTCGACGGCGAGCGGAACCGCGAGACGATCGCCGAACTCCGCGAGCTCGGGGTCGATCCGCAGCCCTACGAGACGGGGGCCGAGTCCGGCGGCGGGGAGCTCGAGGGATTGACGTTCGTGTTCACGGGCGCGCTATCGGTCCCGCGAAGCGAGGCGCAAGCGGTCGTCGAGCGACACGGCGGCAATGCGACCGGGAGCGTCTCCGGCAACACGGACTATCTCGTGGTCGGCGAGGATCCCGGACGGAGCAAGCGGCGGGACGCCGAGGCCCACGGCGTCGAAACGATCGACGAGGCGGACTTTGCGGCTCTCCTCGCCGACCACGGGATCGAGTGGCCGCCGGAGTCGTGACGAACGGAACCCCGGCGACCGCCGGAGTCGTGATGACCGTCCGAACGGGCGACGTCGAACGGAGGGTTTCGAACCGATCCCCGCGAGCGCGTCGAACACCCACAACCATTTATCCGAACGGGCGGAACCGGGGCGTATGACAGCCATCGAGCTCTCCGGGGTGACCAAGCGGTTCGGGGAGTTGACCGCCGTCGACGACCTCGACCTCACGGTCGAGGAGGGCGACGTGTTCGGCTTCCTCGGCCCGAACGGCGCCGGGAAGTCGACGACGATCAACGTGTTGTTGGACTTCGTCCGACCGACGTCAGGGACGGTTCGCGTGCTCGGCCACGACGCCCAAGCCGACAGCGTCGCGGTGCGGGATCGGACGGGCGTCCTCCCGGAAGGGTTCGACGTCTACGACCGGCTGACGGGGAAACAGCACGTCACGTTTGCGATCGAGTCGAAGGGGGCCTACGAGGACCCCGACGCCATCCTCGAGCGGGTGGGGCTCGCCGGCGACGGCGACCGCAAAGCGGGCGGCTACTCGAAGGGGATGCGCCAACGGCTGGCGCTCGGGATGGCGCTCGTCGGCGACCCCGATCTCCTCATCCTCGATGAACCGTCATCGGGGCTCGATCCGGCCGGTGCCAAGGAGATGCGCGAGATCGTCCGCGAGGAGGCCGAAGACGGGACGACCGTCTTCTTCTCCTCGCACGTTCTCGGGCAGGTCGAGGCGGTCTGTGACCGCGTCGGCATCCTTCGCGACGGCCGGCTCGTCGCCGAGGACTCGATCGACGGGCTCCGGGAGGCGGTTGGGAGCGACGAGACGCTGATCGTCACCGTCGACGCGGCAACCGAGGACGACCTCGAGGCGGTTCGGGCCATCGACGGCGTCGCCAGCGCGGAGACCGACGGCGGCACCGTCCGGGTGAGCTGTGACAGCGGCGTGAAGACGGACGTGATCGGCGCCCTCGAGGAAGCTGGCGTGACGGTCCAGGACTTCACGACCCAGGAGGCCTCCCTCGAGGACCTCTTCATCGCCTACACGGAAGGGGAGGTGGCCGAATGAGCTACCGTGCGGTCGCGCGAAAGGACTTCCAGGACGCGGTTCGATCCCGATGGATCTGGGTGCTGTCGGCGCTGTTCATCGTGGCCTTCGCCGGTCCGGCCCTCCTTCGGTTCACGCTCGGAATCGGACTGGGCGACACCAACGAGGCGAGCGGGATCACGGTGTTGTTCATCCAGTTCATGAAGGAGGGTACCGCGATACTCGTCCCGATCATCGCGATCGTGGTCGGTTACGCGTCGATCACGCGCGAGCGGGAAAGCGGGACGCTGAAGCTCCTGCTGTCGCTTCCCCACTCCCGGGGCGACGTCGTCCTCGGAAAGGTGCTCGGTCGCTCCGCCGTCGTCGCGCTGCCGATCGCGATCGGCTTCCTCGTCGCCGGGCTCGTGTTGATCCCGGCCGCAAGCGGGGGAGCCGTGAGCCGGTTCGCCGCGTTCGCGCTGTTGACGGTCGTGCTCGGGGTCGTCTTCGTCGGACTGGCCGTCGGGATCTCGGCGGCATCGGAAACGGACCGACAGGCGATGGTCGGGTCGGTCGGCCTGTTCCTGTTGACGAGCCTCTTTTGGGGGACCGCCTCCGGACGGATCGCCTCGGCGCTCAACGAGTACGCGGGCGTATCGGTCCAACAGCAGTACCTGGTCGAACTCGGACTCAAGGTCGTCAACCCGGTGGCGGCGTATAAGACGCTGGTCGATTCGCTGGTCTACGCGAGTCAGATGGAGGCCCGCCAGCAGCTGTTCGGGTTCTTCCTGTTTTTCGACCCCGCGGCCGCCGAGGCGCTCGGCGACGAGCTGCCGGTCGTCTTCACCGATCCGGTGATCGCCGCGCTGCTCGTGCTGTGGTTCGTCGTGCCGGTGTACGTCGGAATGACGGTCTTCGAGCGCGTCGATCTCTAGCTGGACCGGTCTTCCGGATCGGCCCTCCGAGCGATCACTCGGAGCGGTTCTGACACCGCGTTTCCGGGCCGTCGCCGTCGATCGAACCGGCACCCGATCGACCGGGTGACGTCGATCGAACCGGCACGAAAGCCCTATTTCGGACGGGAACAATCACTCGACAGTGCCGACGTTCCGCTATCCGTGTCCCGGCTGTCGCACCACGAACAGCCTCCACGAGGTCGACTGCGAGTTCGAGGGCGTCGACTGGCCGCGGATCGAGCGGGCCTACACCGATCTGTTGGCGGTGCTCACCCGAGAGCCGGACGGGATCGCGGAACCCGAACTGCGGGCCGCGATCCCCGACGACTGGTCGGGGCTCCACGCGGCCGCGCTCGGGCTGTTGGAGCGTGAACAGCGTGTGGTCCGCGATGGGGGCGACGACGGACCCCTCCGGCTGTTGACCGCCGCGGAGTTCAAAGAGCGCGTCTCCGAGCCGACGCGGGAGCCGATGCGGACGATCTACGAACGCGGGTCGGTGCCGGGGTGTCACGACAACGCGGTCTTCGCGATGATCGCGTGGTACGAGATGGTCGGGCTCTCCTGGAGCGAGACGAAGGAACACGTGATCGACTGGCTGGAGACCTCCGGCGCGTGGGATCGGGGCGGCTTCGAGGAGTCGTCGCCGACGGAGCTCGTCGAGAGCAAGCGTCACGTCTACGACGCCGGGTACGGCTGGAAGGAGAAGGCGCAGGCCGCAAAACGCGTGATCGAACGGCACGGATGAAGCGTGAGGGGTCAGAAGCGGGGACCGGGAAGGGACCACGACCGCGACACCTTTAGCACGCCGCCGTTCCTCGCCAGGGTATGGTCGGGATCACGACGCTCCCGTGGCCGGCGATCGGGTCGCTGGCCGCCGGAGTCGGCAGCCTCGCGCTGATCCGATACGTGCTCGACCACCGCGGAACGCCCGGGGCGAACTGGTTCATCGCGGTGTTGATCGCCCAGGCGGTCTGGTGTCTCGGCTACGGAGTCGGTCTGCTGGTCGCCGCACCGCGGGCACGGCTGGTCTTCGAGATGGCTGTCTGGATCGGGATCGTCTGGACCGGCCTCACCTTTCTGGCCTTCGCGCTCGAGTACACCGGTCGCGGGAACGTCGTTCGCGGCCCGGGGTACGGCGCGTTCGCCGCCTTCGGAATCGTGACCACGGCGGTGACCGTGACGAACCCGCTTCACGGCGCGATGTGGTCCGGCTTCGAGCTCGATCCGGTCCTGGGTGTCGCGACGGTCTCGTACGCGATCGGCGCGTGGGGGTATCTGACGCTGGGCGTCGCGACGCTGTCGGTCGTCGTGGCCGTGGTCCTGCTCGTGGACACGCTGTTGAGCTACGGACCGCTGTATCGGCGGGAGGCGGCCGCCGTCGCGTTGAGTTCCATCCCGCCGGGGTTCGCCCTGCTGGCGTGGGCGTTCGAGGTCGGCCCGGTTCCACAGTTCAATCCGGCGCCGGTGATGTTTCTTCCGCACGTCGCGCTCGACGCGTACGCGTTCGGCCGGGCCGACCTCTTCGAGCGGAACCCGACGACGATCCGGGCGGCCGAGCGGACCGCGATCGACGACCTGTCCGACCCGATCGTCATCCTCGATCTCGACGAGCGGATCGTCCGGCTGAACGAGGCCGCAGCCTCGGTCTTCGGCGAGGACGGAGAGTCTCCGGTGGATGCGGAATTCGCCGCCGTCGTTGGAGTCGGTGCGGATCTCGACGCCGCGGCGGCGGACGACGGGACGCCGGTCGAGCCGGTCGAGCGCCGCGTCGACGGCCGGGATCGGACGTTCGCGGTGTCGGTCTCGCGGCTCCGTGATCCCGCTGCGACACACGTCGGATACACGGTGGTGTTCACGGACATCACGGAGCAGGAGCGGCGCCGGCAGCAGCTGGAGGTACTCAACCGGATCCTGCGACACAACATCCGGAACGACGCCGGAGTGGTTCACGGCTACGCGGAGTTGCTCGTCGAGCGGGTCGACCCGGAGGACCGCCGGATGGCCGACGCGATCGAGAGACGAGCCGGCGCCCTGGCGGCGCTCGGCGAGAAAGCCCGCACCGTCGAGACGCTGATTGACGGTGAGCCGTCGCGGCGGCTCTCGGTGGCTGCCCTCGTTCGATCGGTCGTCGCGGACGTCCAGGATCACGACCGACTCGACGCGTCGACTGCAGCGATCACCGTGGTCGTCGGGAGTGACGAACTCGGCGAGCCCGTCGACGGCGCCGAAGACGACGGGATCGCCGGGGAGTTCCGGGAGGCAACCCTGACTGCGGCGGTGAGGAACCTCCTGGAGAACGCGATCCGCCATCACGACGGGGGCGGGAGCGAGCGATCGGACGGAAACCCGTGGGTCCGGATAACGGTCGAACGCGACGGCGACGACGTCGTGATAACGGTCGCGGACGACGGACCGGGCATTCCCGATCACGAGCTCGAGGCGATCGCCGCCGGACGGGAGACGGCGCTCGAACACGGGTCCGGACTCGGGCTGTGGATCGTCCACTGGGCAACCGACGCGCTCGGGGGCACGGTCACCTACACGGAGCGATCGCCGCGCGGGACGCGCGCGGAGCTTCGGCTGCCGAACGGGGAGCGGCAGGGTGAGACGGAGGAAGAAACGGGAAACTGAACCGGATGCCGGCATCCGGAGACGGCCCGGGGTGAGGGGATCGAGGAGGGTCCCGAGTCGCGTTACGGAAAGTTCGCGGCGTAAGCCTCGCCGTTCACTCGCTCTGGATCCGCGGGGCGAGCATGAACGTCACGTTGCCCATCCCCTCGGCGAAGGAGTAGTGGAGCTTGACCGGGAACTCCTCGCCGAGTTCGACGATTACCTCGGCGTCCTTGGGGATGGCCTTGTTCATGTCCTTCAGGTAGTCGAGCGAGAACAGCGAGTCGGCGGGGCCGGCGGTGAGGTCGATGAGGTCGTCGCGCTCCAGGTTCAGGTCGACGTCGTCGGTGTCGCCCTGGGCCTCGATCGAGAAGGCCTCAGCGGCCTCGTCGATGCGGAGCCGAATGTGGTCCGAAACCATGTCCGCGGCGGTGATGCCGCGGTCGATCTGGGCGCCCTCCAGGACGATCTCCGCGGGGAGGTCGAGCTCGGGGATGTCCGGCTCCTGACGGATCGAGTCCGGATCGATGAGCGCGAGGGTGTACGAGAGCCCGTCGATCTCGATGTGGAGCTTGCGGGTCTCCTCGTCGAGTTCGAGGTGGATGAGGTCGCCCGAGTTGGCCATCCCGGCGATGTCCTGCAAGCGCGCGAGATTGACGCCGATGACGCCGCCGTCGGCCTCGTAGGACTCGAAGGCGGCGGCCTCAAGCGAGAGGTCGACCATTCCGACGTTCGCGGGATCGACGGCGCGGATGGCGAGCTCCTCCTCGTTCAGATGGATCTTGCACTCGTCGACCAGCACGCTCACCGAATCGAGCGCGTCCTGGAGCGTCGACGCACTCACGATGGCCTTGAACATATACGAACCGATACGGCGCAATCCCCTAAAAAGACCCGCGATCCGATAGAGCATCTTTTCGCACGCGACGCGTGCGCCCGTTGCAAAGTCGGTTCGAATCCGCACGAACTCTCGCACGAATCCACACGAACCGTCGACCACGGTCGTCGCGATGGATCGTGATGGTTGATCGGCACCCTCAATCGTCGCCGGAAACCGGCGTCGAGGTCGCGGTACCGGCCGGGTCGGCGGGGCCGGAAGCCCGCGTGGTCCGCGGGACGTCGATCCCGCCCAGCACCATCGCGAACAGCACGAGTGGCGAGAGGAACCCGAACAGGTAGAAAGGCGCGTACTCGAGGGTCGGGACGCCGGTCACGGTGGCCATATACACGCCGCCGGCGTGCCACGGCAACAGCGCGCCGGTCGGCGTCCCCGCCGCCTCGAGGGCTCGCGAGAGCTGGTCGCTGTCGAGGTCGAACTCGGCGTAGAGGTTTCGCAACGTGACGCCGGGAAGGACGATGCTCATGTACTGCTGTGCGGTGAGGGCGTTGATGGCGATCGCCGAGAGCCCGGTGCCGGCGACCAGACTGCCGGAGCTCCGGACGGCGCCCGTGAGCCCGTGTGCGAGGACGGCGAGGACCCCCGTCCGCTCGAGGACGCCGCCCAGCGACAGCGCCGCGACGACCACGCTGATCGTCCACGCGGAGCCGGTGATCCCGCCCGCGGCGAGGAGGTCGTTCACCAGGGTGCTGCCCGTCTCCGGGGCCGTCCCGTACAGGAAGACGTCCCAGGCGGCCACGAAGCCGGTTCCCTGCACCGCGATCGTGGTCGCCACGCCGGCGAAGACACCCGCAACGAGCGACGGCAGGGCCGGGTAGCCGCGCAGTGCGAGCCCGAAGGTGACCGCAAGCGGGAGGAAAACGAGCGGCGAGAGGTCGTAAGTGCCCGTCAGCGCCTCCAGGATCTCGGCGAGCCGGTCGGCGGGGATCGTCCCCGCAGCCTGGAGCCCGAGGATGCCGAACGCGACGGTCGCGATCCCGAAGGCGACGAGCGTCCCGAACCGCATCCGGCGAATGTGGGTGTAGAGGTCGGTGTTCGTCACGCCGGCGGCGAGATTGGTGGTGTCCGACAGCGGCGATTGCTTGTCGCCGGCGTACGCGCCGGACAGCACCGCGCCGACCGTCATCGGGGCTGGCACGCCGAGCCCGGCGCCGATCCCGACGAAGGCGACGCCGAGGGTTCCGACCGTGGTCCAGGAGGATCCGATCGAGAAGGCGACGACCGCCGCGAGCAGGGCGGCGACCGGCAGGAAGACCGTCGGCGTGAGAACCGACAGCCCGTAGTACATCAGTCCGGGGATCGTTCCGGACGCGACCCAGGTCGCGATGAGCGCGTAGATCGTGAAGAGGATCAAAATCGCCTGAATGCCCATCAACAGCCCGTTCGAGACGCCCTCGAAGAGGTCCTCCCACTCGTACCCGAGCCACCGGCCGAGGGCGGCGACGAAGACGACGCTCCACAGCAGGGGTGCGTGGGGATCGAGGCCGAGGACGGCCGATCCAACCCCGAGGAACGCGACGACCGCGAGGACCGGAACGAGCGCGATCCGGAAGGACGGCCGCCTGTCCGTCGGGAGGTCCTCGTAGGTCGTCGGGGTGAACGATGATGCCATCTACGTCAATATATACATTTCACGCATTAAAACTAATTGGAATATTCGTATAGAACATACACAGTGGTAGCATCCATCACGGAGCCGGCGACATCGTTCGGGGAGCCAGAACCGTTTTCCGTCCGTATCGCGACTAGTGCTCACGACGATGAGCGGAGATCGATCGGGGGGACGATCCGGAAACGGGGATCGGGGCAGCGATCAGAACGACCCGTCCGAAATCGGAACCGGCACACGTGGGACCGGCGACCGACGAGCGACGGCCGGCGACCGACGAACGATGACCATCGGCCGGCGAACGATGCTTGCCGCGATCGCCGGCGCGGGAGCGGCCGGGCTCGCCGGTTGTAGCGCGCTCGAACGCGGTGAGGACGCCACGACGACGCCGATCCCGGATGGCGGGGACCGCGCCAGCGAACTCGCCGAACGGTTCGCGCCGCAGTTATACTTCGACGCCTTCGAACGCTGGTTCCCGACCGATCCGCGACCGTATGCGAGCGAGGAAGACGGAACCACAGTCGTCGACGGATTCGACGCCCTCGAGGGGTATCACGGGCAATACGACGACTCGGGCGAGCCGCCGAATCCCACGGTGTTCTACACCGTCCGGGAGTACGACGGCTCACCGCTCGCGGTCGTTCAGTTCTGGTACTACGCCGCCTTCGACCAGTTCACGACGAACTTCCACTGGCACGACTGGGAAGTCCTCCAGGTCTTCGTCGACACGGAGACCGGGGATCCGCAACTGCACGTCGCGAGCTCCCACTCCCGGGCCGTTCCGAACAACGAGTTTCTCGATCCGGATCCCGACCGGACCCCGCGGATCCTCTCCGAACTCGGGTCACACTCGAGCGCCCTCTCGGTCAACGACGTTCCGGACCGGTTCCAGCGCGTCGCCGCCGACGGGCTGTTGGCCGACATCACGAACACGGCGATCGAGGGGATCGAGGACCTCGCGGAGGTGCCGTTGGCGTACGGTCTCCCCCGGGACGAGGGGTCCAGACTCCCGTACGTGGTGCCCGAGCTCGACGGCGATCCGGTGTATGATCACGAGGACCTGCCGTCGGTCAGTCGGGAGTCACTGATCGACGATGCCCTCACGATCCGGTCGTTCGAGGCCATCGAGGAGCCGCCGACCGATCTTCCGGAGCGGGAAACGGGGCTCGTCTTCGGGTATGCCGGGCGGACGGATGGGTCGGATGAGGCGGCCGAATCGGACGAGACGGAGGTATCAGACGGGACCGATGAATCGGACGGGACGGAGGTATCGGACGGGACCGATGAACCGGACGAAACGACTGACTCGACCGGGGGCGGTGACGATGCAGCGGCGATCGACGTGGCGTACGATCTCGTCCCGATCGCTGAACTCGAACACATCGACGACTTCGTCGGCCCGCAGTTGAGCTTCGAGTTCGCCGTCCCGACGGCGATCGAGGACGCGATCGCGGGACACATCTCGACGACCGGAACCCCCTGGAGCCAGCCGCGGTACGAGAACCCCGCGGCGGACATCACGGTTCCGTTCCATCGACAGGCGTTGGCCGACCGATACGACGCGATCGGCGATGCGGCGCCGATCAACACCGTGTTGACGCGCGTGACGAGCGCGGTCACCGACGACGACGCACCCGAAGACGAGGGCGTCACGACCACCGAGTCGGGGGTCGAATCGGTCGCGCTGCTCGAGAGCGATCCGGTGGCCGTCCCGACGTTCGCCGGCGTCGCGGCGGTCCAGGACGTCCCCGAGGGCGACCACCGGTTGACCGTCAACGGAGCGGGGACGGCACCCCACAGCGAACGGGTGACCGTCGAGGGCAGCGGGGCGACGGTGACCGCGGGCGCCGGGGGCGAGGTGCCGCTCGTCGCCCGTGACCGAGCGAAACGGGTTTCGATCACCGACGAGGCCGCCGACGTCGACCTGTCGGGAGTCGCGATCGAGGACGATTTCGGCGGACGCCTGTACGACACCGCCGTCGATGGGTCCGACGCGGTCTACGTCCACGAGGGCGGCGCGTACACGGTCGAGTTCCGCGACGCGGACGACGCCGTGGGTGCCGACCGGGTCAACCCGGATCCGGCCGCTGCCGCCGAGATCCGGATCGATCGCCCCGAGACGGGAACCGCGTCACTCGCGACCTTCGTGGGCGACATCGCCGCGGAAACCCGCGCGGAGATCGCCGCGATCGAGAGCGGTTCGGGGGCCACGGACGGGAACGACGGCGCCGATCGTGATGGCGACGTCGGTGATGATGGCGACACTGACGATGACGACGATGACACCCCTGACGGGAGCGAGAACGCCGTCGTCGGGCTGTCCCGTGCACTGGAGGCGATCGCCGAGAACGCGCGGGCAGCGGCCGACGAGTCACGGACCGGGAACCGGACCGCCGCAAACCGGCGTCTCGAGGCGGCCGCCGGCCGTCTTCAGCGCGCACGCGAGCGACTCGAGGCAGCACGTGGAAGCGTCCCTGCCCCGCTTTCGCGCGCAACGAGCCGGCGACTCGATCAGGCGTCACGCCGGGTCGAACAGGCCACGAACTCGTCGAAACCCTGATTCGATCGAACGGACGGATCGGCGGTTCTCCGCCATCCGGTCAGGTCCGTTCGATCAGGCTCGTTGGATCTCGACGTGCCACTCGTCGTCGGCGACGCGGGTCGTCTCGTAGCGGAAGCCGCGACGCTCGAGCACGTCGTAGAGCGGGTCGGGCTCGAAGCCGTTCACGAGCGTCAGCCGGTCGGCCGGGCCGAGGTCGGTGAGAGCGTCGTTGATCCGTTCGAAGGGCGGGTCGTCCGACTCACGGACGTCGAGACGGGTCGTGGTCGCGCTCATCGACTCACTCCAGTTTGGGGAACTCCGCGCGATACTCGTCGGACGCCGCCTCGATGACCTGATACCCCTCCTCGTCGAACGCCTCCACCTCGGCCGCCATCTCGTAGAACAGCGGCTTCGGCTCGTGGTCGTTGACGATCGTCAAAGTGTCGCCGGGATCCATCGCCTCGAACTCGTCGTGGATCGTCTCGTGGCGGTTGACCGGCGGGATGTCTCGAACATCGAGTGTTGGCATACGGTCGATGATCGGCGGTCCGTCGCCGTCCGTCTTCCGACGAACATATTCGACCGGGGGATCGCCGAACGGGAGGTCGCCGAACGGGAGGTCGCCGAACGGGAGGTCGCCGAACAGCGTCGACAGGAACGACGCCACGGAATCCGCGGGACGGCAGACAAACGAATCGACTGTGGGCCTACGAGAGCTCGTCGGCCAGCTCGGCGTAGGAATCGACGACGAGCCCGGGGTCGTGTCCGAGCCGGGTCGGCGGGACGTCGAACCGGTTCACGAGGACCGTCTCCATACCCGCCGCCGAGGCGCCGGCGACGTCGAAGGTGTGGGTCGCGACCATCGTACACTCCTCGAGCGGGCGGTCGACGCGGTCCTCGATCGTCCGGTAGGCATCGGGATGCGGCTTGTAGACGCCGACCTCGTCGACGCTCGCGATCCCGTCGATGTACTCGTCGAAGCCGGTGTTCCCGGCCAGCGTCCGGAGCATCTTGGGGGTGCCGTCCGAGAGGATGTAGAGGTCGTGGCCCGCCTCACGGAGGCGCCCGAAGTGGGACAGGTCCTCGTAGGGCTCGAGATGCTCGTAGGCGGTCATCAACGTCTCGACGGTCTCATCGGTCGGGTCGACGCCGTAGTACTCCAGCGCGTATCGCAGCGACCGAACGGTGAGCTCCCGCCAGTCCTCGTAGGCGTCCATCAGGGAGACCTCCATCGAGTACCCGATCTGGTGGTCGACCCACAGCCGCGAGAGGTCGGCGGCCAGGTCGGTCGGGAGTCCGGTGACCGCCGCGATCTCGTCGACGATCGAGTGCTGGTTGTGCGTCGACCCGTACACGTCGAAACAGAGTACCTCGGACATCGCCGGGTGAACGGACGGGGGTACCAAAAATCCGAGGGTGGCCGAGGCGATACCGCCGGCGCTGAACCATCCGATTCGGTCCGCACTCGACGAGTCATCCGATTTAAGCCCGTGCTCGGCCGATCACGGGTCGATGACCGAACGAGGACCGGACGCGGATCGAAGCGAGAACGAGACGGACCGAAGCGAGAACGGGGCGGATCGTGGTGAGAATCGCGGGGACGGGACGGACCGAGACGCGGTCGACACGCTCGCCTGGGAGACCGTCGGGACACGGATCGACTACACGTGTCCGGGCTTCGACGTGCGCGCCGACGACGTTCGGTTCCCGGACGGGACCACGGACGAGTACCACTACGTCGACGAGTCGCCGGCGGTCGTGGTTCTCCCGTTCACGCCGGCTGGCGACGTCGTCGTGATCGACGAGTGGCGACAGGCGGTCGATCGGGTCAATCACGGGCTGCCGGCCGGGACGGTCGAGCCCGATGACGCGGACGGCCCCAAGGCGGCTGGGACGAACGACCTCGAGACGGCAGCGGCACGCGAACTCGCCGAGGAGACCGGGTATGCGGCACAGGGCGGCTTCGAGCACCTGATCACCGTCGAGCCGACCAACGGGATCACCGACTCCGTCCATCACCACTTCCTGGCGCGCGATTGCGAGCCGACCGCCGAACGGGATCTCGACCACAACGAGTCGATCGCGGTCGACGTCGTGGACTACGACGACCTCCTCGCGGCCGTCGTGGACGGGAACTGTCGGGACGGACGAACGGTGACCGCCGTCCTCCAGTACGAGTTGACGCGGCGGTGAGCCGACAGCGGGTGGGAACGATCCCGGAGCCGGCGGAAGGTGGGGACGATCCCGGAGCGGGCAGGGGGGAGGAGCGATCCCGGAGCCGGAGCCGGTTCCGGAGTGCCAACCGTTTTGCGGATCGGTCGCATATCGTCGGTATGTCGATGAACGTGGTTCGCCGCTCCCCGCTCGCGTCGGTCATCGCGGTCGTGAGCGCGATCGGCTTGGGCGCCGGCGGCCTCCTCCTCGGGTTCCTGTTGACGTTTCTCGGCGGCGGGATTCTGATAATCGGGTTCGGCGTCGAGATCGGCGCGTCACTCGGGCTCGTCCTCAGCCTCGTCTTCGTCCAGGGGGTCGGCTGTGCGGGCGTCGCGCTGGCGTACGCACACCTCCGCCCCGAGATCCAACCGGTCGTTCGTGACCTGCTCGGGATGGCACCGGACGCGAGTCGCTTTTCGATCGGCGTCTCGGTCCCGACCCTCCGTGACGTGCTCGTCGTGATCGGCGGGTACGTGCTCGCGTTCGGCGGCGCCCTCGCCGGCGCGTTCGCCCTCTCGGCCTACCAGGTGGCGACCGGGACGGAGATCGACACCGGCACCAATCAGGCCGCCGAGGTCGGGATGTCGAACCCAGAGACCCTTCTCCTGCTCATCCCCGCCTCGATCCTGCTCATCGGCCCGGGCGAGGAGTTGCTGTTTCGCGGCGTCGTCCAGGGGCGCCTTCGGGAGGTCTTTCACCCCGTCGTGGCGATCCTGCTCGCCAGCACCGTCTTCGCCGCGCTTCACTGGTTCGCGCTCACCGGCGGGTCGGCGACCGGGAACCTCGTCAGCGTCGCGATCCTCGTCGTTCCGAGCCTCGTCTTCGGCGCTAGCTACGAGTACACGGGCAACATCGTGGTGCCGGCGCTCATTCACGGCGTCTACAACGCGACCCTGTTCACGCTGCTGTACGTCACGATCGCCTACAGCGACGCGCTCCCGGCGATCGTGACCGGCGCGCTCGCGTAAGGAGGCTGCGGCGCCCTTGCGTGAGGCGACCGCGGCGCTCTCGCGGAAGGCGATCGTGACCGGGAGACCGGCGTATCCGGTGTGACCGGCGTGTCCGTGACCGCCGCCGTCACTCCCGCCGCTGTACCTCGTGACGTCCGAACCCGTATCGAAGCCGGTTCGCGAGCCGCCGGGAGAAGCGACCCTCGTTCCGGGAGTCGAACCGCTCGGCCAGTGCGCCGTAGATGAGCGGGACGGGGACCTCCTGTTCGAGCGCCTCCTGAACCGTCCAGGTACCGGTCGACCCGCCGGCGACGTGGTCGGCGACGTCCCCCAGATCCGAGCCCTCCTCACGGAACGCCTCCTCACAGAGTTCGAGGAGCCACGACCGGATCACGGCCCCGTTGTTCCAGGTCCGGGCGACCGACTCCATGTCCAGGTCGAAGCGTCCCTCGTGGAGGAGCTCGAACCCCTCGCCGTACGCCTGCATCAGCGCGTACTCGACGCCGTTGTGGACCATCTTCACGTAGTGGCCCGCTCCGGACTCGCCCATCCGGTCGTGGCCGTCCGGCCCGGTCGCGACGGCGTCGAAGACGGGCGTCATCGACTCGTAGGCCCACTCGGGACCGCCGACCATCAGGGAGAATCCGGCCTCGGCACTTGCGGGGCCGCCCGAGGTCCCGCAGTCGAGGTAGGCCGCGTCGGTCGCCTCGGCGCGCCGCAGCGAGGCCTCGAAGTGGGAGTTGCCGCCGTCGACGACGACGTCGTCGGCGTCGAGGTGGGGTTCGAGGTCATCGAGGGTGGCGTCGACCGCCTCGCCGGCGGGGACCATCAGCCAGATCCGTTTGCCGTCGTCGCGTTGGTCCTCGCCGTCCGCAGCGAGTCGGTCACACAGGTCCGCGACCGAGTCAGCCGGGTCCGCGCCGGCCTCGGCCGCGGCGGCGGTCGCCTCCGCCGAGAGGTCGAAGGCCACCACGTCGTGGCCCGCCTCGAGGCTTCGATCGACGACGATCCGTCCCATCCGGCCCAAACCGATGACGCCCAGTTGCATACGCGTCGGATCGCGAAGCCGGGCCCTAGTGGTTGCGATCGACGGCAGGGAACGAAAGGGGTGAGCCGAAGCCGTGGGGAACCGGCGGCCGAAACCGACGGCGAGCGGTTCGGCAAGCAGCGATGGCGGGGTGCCGCCGTTCTCAGGTGTCGCTTCGCTGGTACCGGTTGCGCAGCAGGATCGCCGTCGCGTTGAGCAGGATCATCATTGCGAGCAGGACGACGACGCCGGCGGCGACCACGCCGTAGCGGAACTCCGGCTGCGGCCGGGCTCGCCAGTTGTAGATCTGCATCGGCATCGCGCTCACGCTGTCGAAGAGCGTGGTGGGGACGCTGAAGACGCTCGTGGCGGCGCCGATCATGATGAGCGGCGCGGTCTCGCCGATGGCGCGGCCGAGCGCGAGGATCGTCCCGGTGAGGATCCCGGGCAGCGCCTGCGGGAGCGTGACGTTCCGGAGCGTCTGCCAGTCGCTTGCACCCATCCCGCGGCTCGCCTGCCGGTAGGAGTCGGGGACGGCACGCAGCGCCTCCTGGGAGGAGACGATGACGATCGGCAACACGAGCAGGCCGACGGTCAGCCCGCCGACGAGGACGATCCCACTCTCGAGACCGATCCCACGGACGAAGACCGCGAGGCCCAACAGCCCGTAGACGACCGAGGGAACGCCCGCGAGGTTGGCGATGTTGATCTGGACGAGCTGGGTGATCCGGTTGTCGGGGGCGTACTCCTCCAGATAGACCGCCGCGCCGATCCCGATCGGGAAGACGGCAAAGACCATCACGACCAGGATGAGCAGCGACCCGACGATCGGGGCGAGGAACCCGGCCTCGGACGGGGTCCGCGAGGGGAGGTTCGTGAGGAACTGCCAGTCGACCCAGGAGCCGTACTCGGGGTCGAGGATCGAGAAGGCGTCGAGCGCCACGTACGCGAGGAGGATGAACACCATCGCGATCCCCGACAGCGCGGCAAGCAGGAGCGCGATCGCGAACGCCTTGTCACGGAGGGCGCGGTAGAGCGGTCCCCACCCGCTTCGGGCGAAGGGGTTGGCCCCCGCGTCGGGGTCGGGTCCGTCCGCGGAGGGTCCCTCGTCGGCGGCCTCCGACGTCGTCTCGACGCTCATCGGTATTCCTCCCGGAGTCGGTCACGGATGACCTCCGCGCCGATGTTCAGGCTGAACGTGAACACGAACAGGACGAGCCCGAGGGCGAACATCGAGTAGTAGGCGGGCGTGCCGCCGCCGCCCTCGGCGTGGGCGACGTTGACCATCGCCGCCGTGATCGTCTCGCTCGACTGCAGCAGGTTCTGGTCGATGTTCAGGATGCTCAACATCCGCGGGGTCTGGCCGGCCGCAACGGTGACCGCCATCGTCTCGCCGATGGCCCGCGAGAGCGCGAGCACGAACGAGGAGAAGATGCCGGAGATGGCCGCGGGAACGACGACGCGGACCGAGGTGTCGAACTTCGTCGACCCGAGCCCGTAGGCGGCCTGTCGAAGATCGTCGGGAACCGCCGAGAGCGCGTCCTCGGAGATCGACGAGACCATCGGGATGATCATCACGCCGACCACGATCGACGCGGACAGCGCGTTGAACGTGTCCACCGGCAGCCCGACCCACGCGAGGAACGGCGTGATGTAGACGAGCGCGAAGTAGCCGTAGACGATCGTCGGAACCCCGGCGAGGATCTCGAGGGCGGGTTTCAACACCGACCGCGTCGTCTCGGAAGCGAACTCCGAGAGGTACAACGCGGCCGCCAGCCCGGTCGGGAGCGCGATGACCGCCGAGACCACGGTGATCAGGATCGTCCCGCTCAACAGCGGCAGGACGCCGAATTTGTACTCGCCGTCGCCGGTGAGCTGTGTCGGCTTCCACTCGGTGCCGGTGAGGAAGTCGACGACCGGAACCTGTGTGAAGAACGTCGTCGCGTCCCGAAGCAGGGTGAAGATGATCCCAACGGTGATGAGAACCGTCAGAACCGCACACGCGAGGAACACACCCTTGACGATGCGGCCGACTCGACGTTCGCGGTCCGACCGGTCACCGATCGCGGTGCTTGCGGTCATCGGATCACTCGCTCACGGCGTCGTCGATTTTCGAGAGGTTGGTCTGGATCTCCTCATCGCTCATCGGAACGTAGCCGATGTCGTCGGCGACGATCGACTGATCGCCGGTCATCTCGATCGCGAACCGCATGAACGGTTCGAGTGCCGGGTTCTCGGTTAGACGGTTCCCGTTGACGTACCAGAAGATCGGCCGCGAGAGGGGATACTCGCCGGTCGAGGCGGCCTCGAGGCTCGGCGACGTACAGCCGTTCCCGCCGTCGACGTCGAGCGCTTTCACCTGATCCTGGTTGTTCGTGTAGTAGGAGAAGGGGAGATACCCGTGAGCGTACTGACTGCCCGCAACGCTCGAGGCGATGATGTCGTCCCGCTCGGTGCCCTCGAAGTCGTCACGGATCTGACGGAACTTGCCGATGACGTCCTCGGTCCAGTAGTCGAACGTCCCGCTCGTGGTGGCGGGACCGTAGAGCTCGAAGGGTTCGTCGGGCCAGTCCGAGTTCACGTCCGACCAGAGTTCGTTCTCGGCGTCGGGGTCCCAGATCTGCCCGAGTTCCTCGATGGTCATACAGTCCACCCAGTCGGCCTCGTTGTTGACGATCGCCGTCAGTGCGTCGCCGGCACACTGGATCTCGATCGGTTCGAACCCGTTCTCCCGGCACCGCTCGACCTCCTCCTCGAGGATGGGCCGCGATGAGCCGTTGATGTCGCTGTCGCCGGGGATGAAGAACTGCTCGAAGCCTCCGGTCGATCCGTCCGAGGAGACGGAAACGTTCACGCCGTCGTTCTCGCGTTGGTACTCCTCGGCGACCGCCTCCGAGAGTGGGAAGACCGTGCTGCTGCCGGTGATACGGATCTCCCGTTCGTCGCCGCCCCCGAGGCAGCCGGCGAGACCGAACGCCGCCGCCGCGCCCGCCGTCGTAAGGAATCGACGCCGTGTTCCGAGACTCGTTCGATCGCCGCGGTTGGACACGTCCATCATCGATCAGCAGTCGGGACGCAGGGATGAACGCTACTATTAGCGGTATCTATTCGACATATGTATATATAGAAGTATATAGAAGAAGGAGTGGATAAATATCCCGACGGACGGTGGCTAAGGACGGTCACGACCGCGGGGCCGGGCAGACCTAGACGTAGTCGTCGTACGTCGGCCGTCCCGATTCGGGCGGGAACTCCCCGACCGGGGCGGTCGTCTGGTCGCCGCTTGCCATCGCCTTGATCGTCACCTCGTCGTTGGCCAGGTCCTGTTCGCCGACGATGACGGTCGTCTCGGCGTTGATCGAGTCGGCGTAGCCCAGTTGGCCGCCGAAGCCGCGGTCGGTGAGGTCGGTCTCGACGACGTGGCCGAGCGCGCGCAGATCGCGGGCGATCCGAGCGGCCTCCGCGCGGGTGTCGCCGACCGAGAGCACGTAGTAGTCGGTTTCAAGCGCCTCATCGGGCCACACGCCGGCCCGCTGGCAGAGCAACTTGAGGGTCGCGTGTCCGGGGGCAACCCCGACCGCGGGGGTTGGCTGGCCGCCGAAGCTCTCAATGAGGTCGTCGTAGCGTCCGCCGCCGAAGACCGACCGGGAGACCTCGCCGGTGGAGTCGAAACACTCGAAGACGACGCCGGTGTAGTAGTCGAGCCCGCGGGCGGTCGTCAACGAGACGTCACAGTACTCGCCGGCGCCGAAGTCGTCGGCAGCCGCCAGGACCGCCCGGAGGTTCTCGACGGCGACCTCGACGTCCGATCCCCCGGCCTCGGCGACCGCATCCAGGTCGTCGACGTCATCGACGCCGACGATGAGATCGTCGAACTCGCGGGCGGTTCTCCGGTCCAGACCGGCCTCCTCGAGCAGCGTCAGGTACTCGGCCTCGTCGATCTTCGCGCGCTTGTCGACCGCGCGGATCGCGTCGGCGGTGTCGACCGCGTCGGGGTCGGCGGCCAGCGCCCGCACCAACCCGCCAAGGATGTCCCGGTGGGAGACCCGGAACTCGAAATCATCGCCGGTCAGCCCGAGGGACGTGAGCGCGTCCGCCGCGACCGCGAGGACCTCGGCGTCGGCCTCCGGTTCGGACGACCCGAAGACGTCGATGTTGGTCTGATAGAACTCCCGGAATCGGCCCTGCTGGACCTGTTCGTAGCGCCAGAACGGGCGCGTGGAGACCCACTTGATCGGCTTCGAGAGCTCCTGGCCCTTCGCGACGACCATCCGCGCGACGGTCGGGGTGAGTTCGGGCGTCAGCGCGACGTCGCGGCCGCCTTGGTCGGTAAAGGAGTAGAGTTCCTCGACGATCCCCTCGCCGGATTTGTCCGTGTACATTTGGGTGCGCTCGAGCGCCGGCGTGGCGACCTCGCGGAAGCCGTAGCGCTTCGCGGCGGCCTCGATCGTGTCGGTCACCTCGCGGCGAGCCGACTGCTCGCCGGGGTAGAAGTCACGAAAACCCTTGAGTCGGTCGTACATACGCCGCGGTTCGGCCAGCGGGCGCTTGAAACCATCCCTTCGGGGCCGCGTGGGACCGGGGGTGGGTGTGTGAGACGTCCGCGCGGCTCACCCGGTTCGACCGCGGACGTAGGTCTGTTCGTGGTCCGGGAAAACCTCCGCGACCGCCGCCTCGCCGCGCGTCTCCGCGAGGAGGGCGCGAAGCTCGTCCTCGTAGTCGGCCTTGGCGATCTCCTCGCTGGGGCCGGTTTCGACGTCGAAGGCCTCCTCGACGAGTCGGTCGACCGCGTGGCGTCCGAACCCCGACAGCGGTGCCAGATAGTCGGCGTCGTGGCGGTCCTCGAGGCTTTGCGCCTGTGCCCGCGAGACCGTCGGCACGCGGTCGTCCCGCCGGGTTCCGTCGGCGATCGCGTCGACGTCGAGGGCGGCGATCGTCTCGAGGGCGTGTTCGTGGACGTGCTGAATGCCGTTTCGCGGGTAGCCGTCCTCGTACATCCGGGCGACCGCCTCCCGGGCGACCGGCTCCTCGAGGGCGACCCGCTCGAACGGGAACCCCAACGCCTCGGCCGCCCGCTCCGCGTGTTGCCAGTCGTCGGTGATCCCGAAGCTACCGGTGACACAGCGGACGTCGTAGAAGCGGTCGAGCAGCAGCGCCGCAAGCGAGGAGTCCTTCCCGCCGCTGTACAGGAGGGCCAGTTCCATTTCAGCGTCGGCGGATGTCGAAGCTCTTCTGGTCGGGCTGGAGCTCGCGCAGGAGCTCCTTCATCTGGTCCTCGTCGATCCGCCCCTGCACGCGGCCGCTCTGGGCCAGCGCCGCCACCTGTTTTTTGACCTGCGCGGCGAAGTCGGGTTTCGACATCTCGACCGCGTTGAGCCGCTGGCGCGCGCCGTCGGTGAGGTGCTGTTTGAGCACGGCCTCCTGTTGGGCCTCCGCCTGCTGGCGAGCCGCCTCCTGAGTCTCCTCGTTCCCGCCGCCCTGGGCACGATCCTGGAGTTCCTGCCGTTTCTGTTCGCGGAGTTCCTCGATCCGTTCGTCGTCTGGGCTACCGCTCATACGGGTCCCTTGTGGCTACTCGCGAAAAACGATTTCGGAGGTGCCGGCCGACATCGACGATCGAACGCCGGTCGTACTGAAACCGGTCGTACCGCGGCCGATCGTACCGTGGCCGATCGTACCGTGGCCGATCGTACCGTGGCCGATCGTACCGTGGCCGATCGTACCGTGGCCGATCGTACCGTGGCCGATCCCGCGACGTCACCCGGAGAAGAGGCTCGAGTGAACCGGTGCGTGTGACGTCCCCGACCCGTCGGTCACCGGCTCGTCCGACTCGGCGGCGTCGACGATCGATTTGCCGTCGATTCCCGACCGGAGGAAGTCCCGAACCGGCGGCCCGACGCTTTCGGGTTCGACGAGGAAGGCGTCGTGGCCGTGGTCGGAGTCGACGATGTGGTGAGCGACCGGGACGTCGGCGTCGCCGAACGCGTCGGCAAGGGCGACCGACTGGTCGACGGTGAAGTGCCAGTCATCGGTGAACGACATCACGAGCGCCTCGCCGGTGAACGCCGCCAGCGCGTCCGCGTCGCTCGCGTAGCCGCCCGCGAGGTCGTACTCGTCCATCGCCCGGGTGAGATAGAGGTAGCTGTTCGCGTCGAACCGGTCCGCGAAGGACCCCGCGTTGTAATCCAGATACGACTCGACCTCGCGGTACGGGAAGAAGGCCGCCGTCGGGTTCTCGGGGACGTCAAGTCCCTCCCCACGCGTCAGGGAGTCACGGCCGGCCGACCGCCGGCCGAACTTCCGGTCCATCGAGGACTTCGAGAGGTACATCACGTGGCCGACCTGTCTGGCCAACCCGAGGCCGGTGTCCGGGGCGGGCCGGTCGCCGTAGTAGTCGCCGCCGTTCCAGTCGGGGTCCGACCGGATGGCCCGCCGTGCGATCGCGTCCAGCGCGAGACACTGCGGGTCGAGGCGGGCGGCAGTCGCGATGGCGACGAGATGGTCGGCGTCGTCGGGATACCGTTTGCCCCAGTCGAGGACGTTCATCCCGCCGACGCTCCCGCCCACGACCGCGTGCAGGCGCCCGACGCCGAGGTGGTCGAGCAGCCGGCGCTGGGCGCGGGTCCAGTCGCCCACCTGTACGGGCGGAAAGTCGAGCGCCCAGCGGTCGTGGTCGACCTCTCGATCGGGGTCGACGTCGTCCGGCCGCCGACTTGCGGGTCCGGAGCTGCCGTAACACGACCCGGGAACGTTCGCGCAGACGACGTAGTACTCGGTGGTGTCGATCGCCTTGCCCGGTCCGACGACGTCGTCCCACCACGCGCGGGCTTGGCCCGCCTGGTTCGGCGGGTCTCCATCGGCACCGGCGTCGATCTCGGCGTCGGCGTCAGCGTCGTCCCCCTCGTCAGCCGCCGCGTCACTCCCGGCGGCATCCCCGGTGCCCGCGCCTCCGCTCGCGTCGGTACCCGGGATATCGGGTGTCCGCGCGACGTTCTGGCTGCCGGTCAACGCGTGGCAGACGAGGACCGCGTTTTCTCCGGTGAATTCGCCGTAGGTCTCGTAGGCGATCCGTAACTCGGGGATCGATCGGCCACACTCGAACGTGAACTCGCCGAGTGGGACGATCCCGCTGTCGTGTGGTGTCGTGGTCATCTGTGGAGTGTCGTCGTCATCGGTGTGGTGTGAGTGGAACGTCGGTTCGGGCGACGTCGGGGGGAGCCGACGATCGGTCGTCGGTCCCGACCGTCACCGGTCGGTCTCGACCGGCGAGGCGTCGGTTCCCTCGCCGGCGTCGGAGCCGGCCGCGAGGCCGGCATCGAGATCGGCGAGGATGTCCGCGGGGTCCTCGAGGCCGACCGAGAGGCGCAGCATCTCCGGGAAGACGCCGGCCGACTGCTGGGCCTCGCGGTCCATCTGTGCATGCGTGGTCGAGGCGGGGTGGATGATTAACGATTTCGCGTCGCCGACGTTCGCGAGGAAGCTCGTCAGCTCGACCGACTCACACAGCGTCTTGGCCGCCTCGTAGCCGTCCGCGACGCCGAAGGTGACCATCCCGCCGTAGCCGTCGAGGTATCGCGAGGCGTTGTCGTGGGTCTCGTGGCCCTCCAGGCCGGGGTACGCGACCCACTCGACGCGGTCGTCGCCCTGCAGGAACTCGGCCACCGTCCGGGCGTTCTCGCAGTGGCGCTCCATCCGCAGCGGAAGCGTCTCGATCCCCTGGATCGTCTGCCAGGCGTCGAAGGGGGACTGCTGGCCGCCGGTCGGCCGGACGCCGCGCTGTCGGGCGACGTTCGCGAAGGCGGCGTCGCCGAACCGCTCGACGAAGTCGATCGGAAACGCGGGGCTTTGCCCGGAGAGCTCGTCGTAGTCGGCGTCCGGATGGTCCCACGGGAACGTGCCGCCGTCGACGACCACGCCGCCGACGGTCGTGCCGTTGCCGGTGATCCACTTCGTGGTCGATTCCCAGACGATGTCCGCGCCGTGTTCGAACGGCCGGCACAGCGCCGGGGTCGCGAACGTGTTGTCGACGACCAGCGGCACGGCGTGGTCGTGGGCGATCTCGGCGAGCCGTTCGAAGTCCGGAGTCACGAGCGAGGGGTTGGCGACCGTTTCGACGTGGACGAACGCCGTGTCCTCGTCGATCGCCTCGGCGTAGTCGTCGTACTCGAGGGTGTCGACGAGCCGGGTCTCCACGCCGCGGCGGTCGAGGACCGTCGTGAAGTACGTGGACGTCCCGCCGTACATCTCCGCGGCGGCGACGACGTTGTCGCCCGCGGACGCGAGCACGGTCGTGATCGCGTCGATCGCGGCCATCCCGGAGCCGGTCGCGACCGCGTCGCTGCCGCCCTCGAGGTCGGTGATCCGGTCCTCGAGGGCGGCGACGGTCGGGTTCGACAGCCGGGAGTAGATGTGGCCGTCGGCCCGGAGGGCGTACATCTCCGCCGTGGTGTCGGCGTCCTCGAAGACGTACGACGTCGTCTGATGGATCGGCGTCGCGCGCGAGCCGGTCGCCGGATCCGGATCGGTTCCGGCGTGGAGACTCCGGGTGTCGAACCCTCTGGACATGTACTATGTGCATATCGTTCGATGTATCTATAACCGTCAGTTACGGCAAGGTCTGCCGGACCCCGATCGTGGTGCCATACGACACGGGCATACAGCAGCCTGATCGAAACCGGCCGATAGAACTATGTGAATAAATCACATAGTCGACAATACCGACGGAGGACACGAGAGTCACTCCGAAGCGGGGATCGAGCCGGCTGATTCCGTGAGCATAGCAACGTGAGGATAGCTACCAATGCAACGGGGGGATGATCACCAATGACAACACCGGATGCGATCGTAGAGGCCGCCGAGGCGTTACGACAGTTCGGACTTCGGGAGTACGAATCGAAGTGTTTCGTCGGCCTGTTGCAGCTCTCGACGGGGACCGCAAAGGAGATCAGCCAGATAACCGACGTCCCACGGACGCGCGTCTACGACGCCGTCCGCGTGTTGGAGGCTCGTGAGCTGGTCACGATCCAACACTCGAGCCCCAAGCGGTTCCGAGCCGTTCCGCCCGAGGAGGCGATCCGCACGTTCCGTGAGCGGTACGAGCGGGAACTCGAACGGCTCGCGGCGTCGCTCGACCGAGTTGCGGACGTCGAGGAGATCCCGAACCTGCCGGACGTGTGGACGATGACCGGGGAGAACCGGATTGAAGACCGGATCCGGCAACTGATCGATGAGGCGATGAGCGAGGTCGTACTGGTGGTGGGCGACGGGATGTTTCTCTCGGAGGCGGTGGTCGAGGCCCTGACGGACGTCCACGACGGGGTATCGCTGCTGATCGGCGGGACTGATGAGTCCCTCCAACACCGGATCCGGAGTGAGGTCCCGAGGGCGGAGACGTTCGTGTCGGGGCTCGAGTGGCTGGCCGGCGGGTACGGCGGGGAACGATCCATCGGGCGGCTGTTGCTGATCGACCGGTCGGCGGCGCTCGTCAGCACCGTCGGGGCGGCGGCCGACGGCGAGCACGCGATGTTCGGCGCCGGAAGCGAAAACGGACTGGTGGTCGTCACCCGCCAGCTGCTGGCTCGGGACGGTCCGCTCACGCTCACCACCTGAACCGGGATACAGAGCGACGGTAGGACGATCATAACTACCCGCCGATGAGCCGATCGGCAGGTATGAAGACGTCGAGTGAAACGGGTGTACTGTCCCGACTGAGACGGCCGGAGTATACGGGCGACAACCGGTGTACTCCCTGCACGATACTCAATCTCGGCATCGCGATCATCCTCGCGATCGTTGCGGGGTACGCCGCACTAACGATCGAGCTGTCGCCGATCGCCGTCGGTGTCGTGACGCTGTCGGTCTCCCTCCTCGCGATCTATCTTCGCGGATATCTGATCCCGGGGACGCCGACGATCACGAAACGATACTTTCCGGACCGAGTGCTGGCGTGGTTCGAGAAGACGCCGGAACCGGTCGGTGGGGAGCACGTCGATCCGGAGCGGATGGCCGGTGGAGATGCGGGCCTGGAGACCGACAATCCGGAGGCGGTGCTGCTCGATATCGGCGTCGTCGTCGACGATCCGGCGAACGAGGACCTGATCCTCGACCCCGAGTTCGAACGGGCGTGGGAGGGGACGGTCCGCGACCACTGGCGCGAGGAGCAGTCGGCGAAACGAAGCCTCGGAACGTTCGTGAACGCCGAGCCGGACGCCATCGAGTTCGACGCACACGCCGGCTCGTTTCTGGCGTGGGCGGACGACGCGTATCTAGCCTCCTGGCCGTCCCGGGCGGCGTGTGTGGCGGATACGGCGGCGGCCACGGAACTCCCGGCGTGGGACCCCGACTGGGATCGACGATCGCTTGCGTCCCGTGCGGAGATCCTCGGTGCGCTCCGGCTGTTCCTCGAGCGATGTCCCGCCTGCGGGGGCGCGGTCGTGTTGTCCCAGGACGTCGTCGAGTCCTGCTGTCGGAGCCGCGACGTGGTGACCGCCACGTGCCAGTCGTGTGACTCACGGCTGTTCGAACTGGACGTGGATCCATCGAACCTCCCCGAAGAGTAACGATCGTCCCCGCGAACGGATCTCTTCTCCCAGCAACCTCGGCCGGTCCCCTAGAGACGGACGCGACGGTCCGAGACCGCGAACGCGATCGCCGAGAGGGCGATCGTCGAGACCACGAGGACTGCCGAGAGGTGTCCGTGTTGGGAGAAGTAGGGGAGATATCCGAGGGTCGCAGTCGTGACGAACGCCAGCGAGACGGCCGCGAGCCCGAGCCAGTACTCACACCACGAGAAATGGCCATCGGGAACCGACTCGAGGTAGACGGTACAGTCCGACGCCGTGGGCGCCAGCTCGACGACCCCCGACCGCTTCTCGTACTCGACGATCCCGTTGTCGTCGAGGGTCGGCAGGTGGATCTGATACAGCGAGGTGTAGACCCGCTTGCGCTGTTTGTAGGTCACCTCCCGCTGGGAGACGTCGTTCTCCTCGGCGGCGATCACCTCCGAGAGGTCGCGGATCGTCATCCGGCCGTCCTCCGCCTCGCTCAGGTGTTCGATGACGCGACGGCGACGCCGGTTCGACAGCATACTGAAGACCGTATCCTTGGAGAGTTCCCTGCCCGTGGTGTCGTCGGCGTCGGTCTCGGTGGTCGCGTCGTCCGCATCCGGACCGGCGTCGAACTCGGCAGAGTCGACCGCACGGCCCTGCGTCGCCAACGTGACGAGCCCCGTCATGGCGTCCGCACCCCCTTGGTCGATGGTCGACGCGGAGCGATCGGCAGCGGTGCAGGCATTCCCGATTCGGTCTCGCACTCGGGTGATCGGGTCGATCGATACGCGCGATCGGATCGGGGTGATCGGGGATGTGTGGACGAAGCCATTGGTGTCGGGTGGGGAGTTGTCACTCGTCGATGCGATGCGCGGATGGATTTCGAGCCGGTGGTTCCGATGGACGGTTTCGACCGTGACGACTCCGCCGCCCACGTCGTCTCGATGGCACCCAACGAACGAGAAGAGCATATACATACGACATTTTCACTCGATCCCGAAATCGTATGAGAACGAGTGACAATGGGCGTCGAACCGTCCCTGGACGGCCCGGATCCGTCCGATCGGCCGACCGGGGAACAACCCTGAATGGAGGGGACACTTGCCCGAACGAGCGGGCTACGGAACTGATCAGTGAGTCCCGAATCGACGGCGAGCGTCATCCGTTATCGTGCCTCCCGATCGAATCCACGGAGCGAGCGAAGCACGTACCACCGGTGGGTCCAGAACTGGGTGCCGATGGCGGCCGCGAAGGCGAACAGGGAGAGGCTCGCCCACAAAAGCGGATCGACGCGCGCGATGAGTGGCACATCCAGCAGCGCCGCCACGACGACGAACAGCGACAGCACGCCGAGCGTCCGATACAGCTCCCCCCACGTGATGCCGTAGGACGTGATCACCTCCATATAGGTGTCCACGTCTCGTGCGCGCTCGCGGAGGCGAATGACGTGTGTGTCCGGATCGTACTCGACGATGCCGAGGTCGTCGAGCATCGGGAGGTGGGTCTGGCGAAGCGAGCTGCGGACGCTCTCGTAGGCCGCCTGCGGCGGCGGTGATTCCTCCGTCTCCTCGGCCGCGATCGCCGTGGCCAGTTCGCCGAGCGTCACGGTCCCGTTCGCGGTGGTCAGGTGACGGACGGCCTCACGACGGCGCGCGTTCGCAAGGACGGTATACACGTCCGATTCTGGAAGGTCGTTCGTTCGAAACATGGGCATATCGACATCATCTCCGGGTTCTCGATCGGTGTGTGAACTGGTGACGTCGTCAAGCCGGGATTGTATCGGGACCACCGTCAGGATGGGGACCCTACCGGTCACGAACACCGCGTTGGATCGACCGTAGGGGTGGTCTACGGTGCCTGAATCATCGGTTCGTTGCGGAAAACGATCGGTTCAGAGACGCCCGTTTTCGCGAACGAGACCGTCACGAGGCGCGTATTCTCCCGAATCCGTCGTTCCGCAGTGACGTGTCGGCTCGTAACTACGTGGTATCCACTCACAGGGAAGATCAACTGGACGGGCGGACCGCCGGGGTCCCGGACCCGTTCAGGGACCACTCATGACCGACGACACACCCCACCGACACGGACTCTCCCGACGCCGCGTCCTCGGCGGTCTCGGCGCGATCGGCGTCGCCTCCGCTGGCGCCGGCCTCGGGACGACGGCCTACTTCAGCGACGAGGAGAGCTTCGAGGAGAACAGCCTCACCGCCGGCGAGCTCGACGTGAAGCTCGACTACAAGGCGACCTACGCGGGCGGCCCGGGTCGCCTGGAGGAAATAAACGGCTGGTACAGCGACGACGGCCCCGGTGAACCCTTCGACGTCGAGAAGGTCGACGGCGAGGAAGGAACCTACCTGATCGGCGAGGTCCCCGAGGTCGACGAGGGAGATATCTGGGCGGACGAGGTCCAGAACACGGACCTGTGTGCCCCGGATCTGGGCCTGATCAACGGCGACGAGGTCCCGGTGTTCACCCTCGAGGACGTCAAGCCCGGGGACTCCGGCGAAGTCACCGTCAGCCTCCACATCTGTGACAACCCCGCGTGGATGTACATGAACGGCGCGCTGACGGCCAACGACGAGAACACCGTCACGGAACCCGAGGCGGGCGTCGACGGCGAGAACAACGGGATTTCGGACAGCCCGATCGACGGCGATGGCGAGCTCGCCGACGCCATTCAGACGAAGCTGTGGTACGACGAGAACTGTAACAACGTCCACGACGGCGGCGGCGACGGCTCGGAGTCGGAGGAGGTGTGCGTCCAGCTCGTGATCGACACCTCCGGATCGATGGGCGGAACCCGCATCGAGAACGCGAAGGACGGGGCTCAACAGCTCGCCCAGACCATCCTCGACGCCAACCCCGACAACAAGGTCGGCGTCTCGCAGTTCTCCACCGGTGGGAACGTCGTAGAGCCACTCACCGACGTGTACGACGACCAACCCGGCGATCCTGCCGCAGGAAACGGCGTCGGGCCTGCGATCGAGAACCTGAGCGCCGGTGGCTCGACCAACGCGCAGGCCGGAGTGAATGCGGGACAGTCCGACCTCGAGAACTGCCCGGAGGGCGTGCGTCGTATCATGGTCGTCTTCGGCGACGGCGACATCAACACCGACGGACAGGCCGCAAAGGACGCCGGAACCGAGATCTTCGCGATCGGCGTCGGCGGGGCAAGCGAGAGCGAACTCAACGACCTCGCCAGCGACCCGGACGCGGACCACGTCTTCCTCGGCGCCGACGACGCGGCCATCCAGCAGCTGTTCTCGCAGGTCGGCCAGACGATCACGGGCGGCGAGACGGTCATCCTCGAGGATTCACTCGCCAACGCGATGGCGGCCCTCGAGGAGGGGATCGCCCTCGACGGCGACCGCTCCACGGAGGAGGACGACCCGTTCGTCGGCGGGATGACCCACTGTCTCGGCTTCGAGTGGGAGCTTCCCGATGACGTCGGCAACGAGGTCCAGACCGACTCGGTCGGCTTCGACCTCGGCTTCTACGCGCTCCAGGCCCGGCACAACGACGAGCCGCCGGAGAATCCCTTCGACGGCAACTTCACCGATGACAACGGGCTCCCGTCGGGCGGAAACAGCACGAACGGAACCGGCACCGCAGACTGATCGAGACGAGCGCGAACGACTCCCATCCACGGTGGCGCGGGTCTTCACCCGCACTGCGGCGGTTCGAGTCCGCCGATGGGATTCCCCGAAAGGGGTGGTGACCATGAGCAAACAAGGTACAATCGGGCTGTCACGCCGCCGAGTACTCGCGAGCATGGGGGCGATCGGCGTCGCCTCCGCGGGTGCCGGCCTCGGCACGACGGCCTACTTCAGCGACGAGGAGAGCTTCGAGGGGAACAGCCTCAGCGCGGGCGAACTCGACCTCAAGGTCGACTGGCAACAGACATACAACGGACCGATTCCGACCGGCGAGAACGCGGGGCAAGTCGGCGAGCACGCCGTGAACGCCTACCCCGACACGCCGATGGATGGCGAGAGCTACGGCGACGGCCTCCAGGACCTGGACGGCGTCCACTACTCCGGCGCCGGCAACGTGGAACCGGTGTTCAACGCCGCCGAGGTCCCCGCCTGCTGTGACTGTGGAGAGGACGAGTACTACGTCACCTACGGCGGTGAGTCCTACTGCATCGAGCCGGTCACCTCCGAGGATAGCATCGAGGACTTCTACGACTACGGGAACAACTCCTCACAGAATGATGACATCACGAGAGCAAACGCGAGCGTCATCTTCCTGTATGAGGATTCGACGAGCGGCGAGCTGAGCCTCGTCGTCGTCAATGACGATACCGAAGCGAACGGTGGCGGAGCAGCCTCGTACACCGTCGAGGGAGCGCCGGTCAATCCCGGTTGGTTGGTTGGTGGCGGCGACTGGCAGGTGCAAGACGACGGGGACGATCCATACGCCACTTGGGAAGCCGACTGGGCCTGGTGGAGTGAATACACTGACGGCGGCGCGATCGGGGCGCTCACGGATGATTTCGCCCTTCGCCTTTCGGCGGCGTTCAACGGCGCTGCAGCGGAAGAATCACGAAGAAACGACGATGGAACGGTGGAGGACGTCGTTATCCTCAGCGGAGGAAGCGGTCAGGACTCCGATGAGATCGTTCTCGAAAGCGGCCTCGACGAGGACGAGAACAACGTCGTCGAGGACATCACCATCCACAGTTCCTGTGGCATCGACAGCGGCGTCGAACTGGAGACGCCGGCCGTCTTCCGCAGCGAGAACTACCCCGACCAGGAGCACCTCGTCGAGTTTGACGACGTCAAGCCGGGCGACAGCGGCGAGATTACCTTCTCGCTGCACCTCTGTGACAACCCCGGCTACGTCTGGATGACCGCCGCCAACTTCTCGGAGAACGGCGGCGCCACCACGGAGCCCGAGATCGACGCGCTCCTCGATGAACAAGGGAACGACAGCAACGTCACCGCCGATGACATCGAGGACTCCGGTCACCTCGCCGAACACGTCGAGGTCACGGTCTGGTACGACGAGGACTGTGACAACGTCTACGCCGACCCCGAAGAGGTCGATGGCGACGGCGAGGAAGCCATCTTCGAGGGCACGCTCCAGGAGCTGATGGAGACCGAGTTCGGACTCGAAGAGGGCACCGAGGACGAGGGGATGACCGCGCTCAACGTCGGAGCGGACGGGCAGGACTGTTACCCCGCCCGCGCGGGCTTCTGTATCGGCTTCGAGTGGGAGGTTTCCACCGAGGTCGGCAACATCATCCAGGGCGACGAGGCACACTTCGACCTCGGCTTCTACACCGAGCAGTGCCGCCACAACGAGACCCCCGGAAGCACCGGCGATGGGAACGGAACGGCGAACGACACCGCGACCCCGACTCCGACGCCGACCGGGACTCCCTCGTCGTAATCTCCGCCGAGACGCATCGCTCCCCGAGTTCCGTTCCGGATCGCCGGAACGCACCCCGCGGATACGGCCACCGTGGCCGGGATCCGAGGCCGGTTCGACTCCGGCCGCGGGCCTCCCCACCCCGGGGATCACCCATGAGCAACGATGACCCATCCGGACTCTCACGACGAACGGTGCTCGCCGGGCTCGGTACCATCGGCGTCGGATCCGCCGGCGCCGGCTTCGGAACCACAGCCTATCTGAACGACGCGGAGACGTTCGCGGGGAACGCGATCGCCGCCGGGACGCTCGACCTCAAGATCGACTGGGAGGAGCACTACTTCGACGGCAGCGCCGGCACGGAGTACGGACGCTATCTCACCGAGATCGAGGACCCCGGCGACCGCCGGGGATTCCCGAGCGACGACCCCGTCTTCGTGGTCCCCCAGGAGAACGTCGGCGACTTCATGGACGCGACCGCGCTCGAGGCGTATCCGGACGACACCGACGACGGCGTCCAGAGCCCGCCGGCAGGCTGGGACGATCCCGAGTCGGACGAGTACGTCTGTGCGCTCGGCGCCGACACCCCGGAGGATATGGACCCCCGCGCGGACGGGGCGGGCACCGGCCTCCGGACGGACAACGACGACACGTGGAACGACGAGGAGGGAACTCCAAAGCCCCTCGTGTCGCTGTCGGACGTCAAGCCCTGCGACTTCGGCGAGGTGACGCTCAGCTATCACCTGTGTGATAACCCCGGCTACATCTGGTTGACCGGCGAGCTCACCGAGAACGCCCAGAACGGCTACACCGACCCCGAACTGGAGCGCCTGACGGAACTGTACGACGGACTGCCCGAGGAGGGGCAGCTCGCGGAGCAGATCTTCGTTCGACTATGGTACGACGACGGCGACAACCTGATCGAGGACGACGAGACGGAGATCATCGCCGGACCGCTGGGGTCGGTGCTGGCACTGCTCGAACAGGGACGGGGCATCCCGCTGTCCCCGAACGGCAGCGCGGGCGGCGCGGACGGACCGGGCGACGCGGTCCCCCCGGCAGTCGTCCCGGTCGGCGACGACGGGATCACCCTGACCGAGGACGACTGCCACGTCGAGCAGGGCAACCCCAGCTGTGCCGACCACGGGCTCCTGCGCGCGATCAAGGTCGAATCGGAGGACCTCCCGGGCGGGCTCGGCGAGTCGCTGACCTACGGGACGGCCGTGGGTACCGTGACGATCACGGTGACCGACTGGGACGACGAGGACGACGAGGTGCTGGAGTTCGACGTCGAGTTCGACGGGTTCCAGGCCCACACGGTCATCGTGAAGGGCGGCTCGAACGCGAACGTCTGCAGCCGGAGCGAGGACGGCGAGATCCTGACCGCGAGCGCGGGCGAGGGGCTCGGCGCCCCCTTCCGGACCGGCGACAGGCGCTACGGCGTGAGTCACGTCAGCATCTGTTACGACGCCGAAACTCCGGATCCCGACCCGGATCCGGATCCCGATCCGCGATGTTTCGAGCCGTCGACGACCCACTACGTTGGCCTGGAGTGGTGGCTGCCGTGTACGGTCGGCAACGAGGTCCAGACCGACTCGGTCGGTTTCGATCTCGGCTTCTACGCCGAACAGTGCCGCCACAACGAGTCGCCGGGAGTCGGGAACGCGACCGGGTCTGGGTCCGGGAACGCGACCGAGGACGGGAACGCGACCGGGACCGAGAACGGTAACGAAACCGGGGGTGACGTATGACTCGAAACTGGGGCCGGACCCCGACCCGGGACGCGACGATCGAGGCGACCCAGGACGCGGCGATCGAGGCGGCCCGAGACGCGGCGATCGAGGAGCCGCATGGATCGGGTCTCATCGACCGGTATGGGGAGTATACCATCGGAATCCGAGGTGGTAGGATATCCATTCATATGGTCCGAGAGTGTGATGGATCCACTCGAACAGGGGCGATCGATCGCCGACGATTCACCCGGAAGTGACCTCAGAGATGACGGACGATACCCAACCGACGTTGACCCGACGCCGCCTCCTTGCCGGGGCAAGCAGCGTCGGCGTTCTCGGACTGACCGCCGGCCGACGTGTCGCACCGAGCCGTCCGTCAACCGACGTTCCGGATCGATACGCCCGGTACACGTACGCCGGACCGGCGGACCCGGATGACGACGACCAGCCGGCGATCCGGGTCGGGTGGAACAGCACGTATAACGGGGACCCCGTCGACGTCGGGACCGAAACCGATGCGGAAACGGAGGCGGACGGGAACGAGTCGGATTCCACGATCGAGCCGAGCGGAACGAACGACAACGGGTCCGGGACCCCGGACGGACCGCAGTTCGGCGATACCGACGGCGTTCCGGGACCGCTGATCGACGCGTCGAACGTCCTGCCGGGCGACTCCGGAACGGTCAGCATCGGGCTGACGGTCGAGGAGATGGACGCACGCGTCCGGCTGTTCCTCACGGACGGGACCGGGGAGAACCCGGTCTCAGGCGCGCTCGCGGACGTCATCGAGGTTGCGCTCTGGTACGACACCGGGATCCTCGGAATCGGCGGCTGTCGCGGGGCGGAGTCGATGCCGGAGAATCCGGCGATCGAGACGACGCTTCGGGACCTGGGCGATCAGTATGGCCCCGACAGCGACGGGCTCATCATCACGGACGGACTCGAGGACTGTCTGGCCGAGGACGAGCACTTCTGTCTGGGCTTCGCCTGGCGGATCGACGAATCGGTCACGAACGCCTACCAGGGCGCGGCCGCCGACTTCGGGCTCGCGTTCCGGGCCGAACAGTGTGGAGGCGGCCAATGAGCCGGGACCGGTTCGACGTGAGCCGGCGACGGTTGCTCGCGGGCGTGAGCGGGCTCGGCGCGTTCGGGTTCGCCGGCGGAGCGACGAGCGCCGCATACCTCTCGGACCGTGAGACCGTCTCGGGGACCCAGCGCACCGGCAGCGTCGGCCTCGGCGTGACGTGCGACGACTGTGTCACGGAGGGGAGCAAGACGACGTTCGCCCTCGAGGGGATCGAACCCGGCGAGCGGCGAACCGAACGGTTCGGGCTCTCGATCGAGGGGAATCCGGTCCGCGTCTGGCTGCGAACCACGTGTCCACCAGCCGTCGATCCGCTGGGTGAGGCTCTCGAGGTCCGGCTTCGCGTCGCGACGGACTGCGACGGCGGTCCGCGACGAACGCTTCATCCGAGCAGCGGCTGGACGACCCTCGCGGACCTGCGTGAGACGCTCGTCGACGGCGCCCGCGTGGACGACCCCACGGACCCCTGCCTCTCGGCGGCCGACGACCCCTGTCTCGAGTTCGACTACCGACTCCCGACCGACGCCGCGTGGGCGGGCAGCGCGGCCGGCGAGTTCGCGTTCGAGCTCCTCGCCGAGCAGTGTCGTCACGTCCCCGAATCGGACGCGACGATGGACGCGTTCGAGACGTCGGCGTCCGGGTCGGCGTGTCCCGACGTGGAGTGTGAGACGTGCGCCGAGCTCGGAACGATCGACCTCGACGGCGGCCGACTCGTCCCCGGCGAGACGTACGCGCTCGACGAGCAACACGACGACCAGCACGACGACCAGCACGAACACGAGCTGCAGGTCCTGCGGACCACGGACGCCGTCGACGGCGACGGGGATCGGGAAACGGTCTGTGCCGCGGTCCGGCTGCTGCGGGACGCCACGGGAACCGGCGAGTTCGAGGAGGCCGCCGCGCCGCCGATCTGTGAGATCACGGTGACCGGACGCACGGACTCGGATCGGGAGCAGGAACCCGAGACGCGAACCGCCACCCACGACGTCGTCCCCCCGCTCACCCGAACGCGCGAAAAGGTCTGTACGCCGAGCGACGAGAACGGCGGCGACGAGACCCGACCGGGGATCGAGTCGATCACCGTCTCGACGTGCGTCGACGGAGACGGAAACGGCGGCGGGAACGGAGACAACGGAGATGGGAACGGAAACAACGGAGACGGAAACGGGGACGGCGACGGCGAGAACGGCGACTGCGTGCCCTGTGAGTCGGACTCGGGCGACCGTCGCGTCGGTGGCGCGACGGTCCAATACGACGGGCCGGCGGGGAGCAGCGTGACCGTCGTGATCGACCAACAGTCGAACGGGAGCCCGCCACAACAGTCGACCGAGAACTCGCCACAACAGTCGAACGGGAGCCCACCGCAGGAGACGGTCACGGTCGATGACGTCGCGCCGGGGGACTCCGTCACGGTCCCGATCGCCGGCCGCGGGCGGCCGGAGTTCGATCTCTCGGTCCGCGATCCGAACGGCGACGAGTGGGCGCTCGGGACGATACACACGAGCTGTTCACGGCCGTTCGGGCCCGGAACCACGGTAACCGACGGAACGCGGACGCTGACCGTTCTCAAAGCCGTGACGAAGGACGGCACGTCCATCTGCGAGGTGAGCGACTCATGAACCGACGCACCGTCTCACGGGTACTCGGGGTGCTCGTGTTGCTCGCGCTCGTGGCTCCGTTCCTCATCTACGCGGTTCCGGGCGTCGTCGGCGCCGAATACGGCTTCGTGGTGCTCACCGGCAGTATGTCGCCGGCGATCGAGCCGGGTGACGTCGTGATCGTCGACGAAACCGATCCCGACGCCATCGAGACCGGTGACGTGATCACCTTCGTTCGCGGGAACACGGAAACGCCGGTGACACACCGCGTCGTCGACGTCCGCGGAAGCGGGGCCGAGCGACAGTTCGAGACCAAAGGCGACGCCAACGAGGACGCCGACATCCGCGCGGTACCGGCGGAGAACGTGCTCGGCGAGGTCCGGTTCACGATTCCGTACATCGGGTACGTCATCCAGGCGGTCAACTCGCGGGTCGGATTCCTCCTGCTCGTGGCGGTGCCCCTCGGGCTGTTGATCGCGACGGAGCTGTGGTCGCTGTTGGCCTCGAGTCGAACCGGGCCGGCGCCGAGCGAGGAGCCAGCCCCTGCCGACGCCGCCGGGACGGCGACCGCAACCGACGCCGCCGGAACAGCAACCGCAACCGACGCCGACAGATCGGCGACCGCAACCGGCGGCTCCGACGTCGGCGACGGAGCGACGGCGGAAGCAAGGGCGACGGACGATACGAGCGAGACCACGGCCGATCCGGACCGGACCGACGACGTCGTGCTCACCGAGAACGACCTCCAGCTCTCGACGGGGGTGTTGGTCCTGGTCGTGCCGTACTGCGTCTACATCGCGTGGGAGCTGCAGACGGCGCTCTCGCTTGCGGTGGCGTTCGCGACCACGCTGTCGGCGATCGCGATCGGCGGCGCGATGGTCTCGCTTCACCGGAGCCGCGATCACGATGATTCGGGACGGTCGGCTCCGACGCCGAACGCCGACTCGGCTCCGAATCCGGCTTCGACTCCGAATTCGGACTCGACGCCGAGATCGACGGGGATGGCGGGGACGACCAACACACCGGCGGCCAGCGGAGCCGGCGCAGGCACGTCCGTCGACGAAGCTGGAACGCCGATCGACGGTACCGAGACGTCGGCCGGGACCAGCGGATGGGGTCGCATCGAGATCCCGATACTCGGCGGCGCCGACTCCGATGAGCCAGCTGCGGGCGAGATGGCCGATCGGGAGACGCCCGCTCCGACCCAGCTCTTCGACGACGACTCGAAGGGCGTGACGACCCGCGACGAGGAGACGGAGGGGGGCCAAAAATGACGCCAAACGGATACGATCGGTTCGTGGTCGGGATCGTCTGCCTGTGTGTCACCCTCGCCGCCGTCGGCGGCGGCGCGGCGACGGTCGCGCTGCTCGGCGATTCGGCGTCGGTGAGCGGAACGATCGAGACCGGCGAGACGTTCACAACGGAGGAGGTGGACCGGGTACTGAACTCGACCTCGGGTGAAAACGTGTCGGCCGGGTTCGAGAAATCGAAAGACGGGAACGACGAGAAGAAGGACGAACGCGGCGATAAGAACGCCGAGGGGGAGAGCAAGTCCGGAGAGACTCCAGAACAAGCGAACGGCAAAAACGCCGACAAACCCGACGGCAAAAACGCCGACAAACCCGACGAGGAAGACGACAAAGGCGAAGATCACGACGAGGAACAGGAGGACACCGGAGAGGAACAGAAGAGTCCCGACGAGAAACAGGAGAACTCAGGAAACGAAGAAGACGGTGAGAAAAACGGTGACGGCGATGACGCGGACGGCGATGACGCAGATGGGGACGGCGCGGAGGGTGACGGTGATGCAGATGGTGACGACGCAGAGGGTGGCGACGACGCAGAGGGTGGTGACGACGCGGACGGCGATGGCGCAGATGGGGGCGATGAGGCGGATGACGACGACGCCAGCGGTTCGAACGGGGGCCAGTCCGGCGGAGACGCAACGAGTGGTGGAGGCTCCGACGGTGATTCCGACGGTGATTCCGACGGTGATTCCGACGGTGATTCCGACGGTGATTCCGACGGTGATTCCGACAGTGACTCCGACGGCGGCGACTCCGACACCGATGACGATAATTCCGAGGACGCAGGTGAGAGCGGTGGCGAAAGCGGCAGTTCCGAAAGCGGATCCGAGACCGAGTCCGGGTCGGAGTGAATAACGCACACGCGGAGCCGACGGGGAGCGTGCGTTTATCCCGGATGGCGCATCTATGAACGTGTATGTCCGCCGCCGACCCACCAGTGCCACCCCTCGCGGAGCGGGCCGCTGCCTGTGCCGACCGGCTTCGATCCGCCGACAGCGTCCTTCTCGCGTCCCACATCGACGCCGACGGGCTCACGAGCGGAGCGATCGCCTCGAGCGCGCTCGAGCGCGCAGGGATCGACCACGAGACCGTCTTCGAGAAGCAGCTCGACGAGGAGTCGATCGCCGGGATCGCGGCCCGGGAGTTCGACACGGTCCTGTTCACCGACTTCGGGTCGGGGCAGCTCGACGTCATCGCCGACCACGAGGCGGCCGGCGAGTTCACGCCGGTCATCGCCGATCACCACCAGCCCGCCGACGCCGAGACGGAGTACCACCTCAACCCGCTCCTGTTCGGGATCGACGGCGCTTCGGAGCTGTCGGGGGCGGGTGCGAGCTACGTCCTCGCGCACGCGCTCGATGCCGACAACCGTGACCTCGCGGCGCTCGCGATCGTGGGGGCGGTCGGCGATATGCAGGGCGGGACAGAGGGGCTGACCGGCGCGAACGAGGGGATCGTCGACCACGCGGTCGCGGCGGGCGTCGTCGAGACGCGGACCGACATCGCCCTCTACGGACGCCAGACCCGCCCGCTCCCGAAGCTGTTGGAGTACGCAAGCGACGTCCGGATCCCGGGGATCTCGAACGACGAAGCGGGCGCGATCGCCTTCCTCTCGGATCTGGATCTCGACGTGAAAACCGACGACGGCGACTGGCGGCGCTGGGTCGACCTGGACGACGCCGAGCGGCGAACGCTCGTGAGCGCGCTGTTACAGCGGGCGGTCTCCTCGGGGGTGCCCGCGAGCCGGATCGAGGAGCTCGTTGGAACCTCCTACACGCTCACCGCCGAGGAACCCGGGACGGAACTGCGTGACGTCAGCGAGTTCTCGACGCTGCTCAACGCGACCGCCAGGTACGAGCGTGCGGACGTCGGGCTCGCCGTCTGTCTCGGCGAGCGCGGAGCGCCGCTCGAGCGCGCACGAACCCTCCTGCGGAACCACCGTCGAAACCTCTCGGAGGGGCTGCAGTGGGTCAAGTCCGAGGGCGTCACCGAGGAGGCCCATCTGCAGTGGTTCGACGCCGGATCGCGGATTCGGGAGACGATCGTCGGGATCGTCGCCGGGATGGCGATCGGCTCGCCGGCGGTCGACCGGTCGAAGCCGATCGTCGCGTTCGCCGAGAAGGACGCTGACCACGTGAAGGTCTCCAGCCGCGGGTCCCATCGGCTGGTCCGGCAGGGACTGGACCTGTCGGCCGTGATGCGGGAGGCGTCGCGATCGGTCGGCGGCGACGGCGGCGGCCACGACGTCGCCGCCGGCGCGACCATCCCGAGCGGGAGCCAGCGGGAGTTCGTGGCAGCGGCGGACGCCATCGTCGGCGAGCAGCTGGGAGCCGAGTGACGGCGGCGCGCAGTCGGGACCACGACCGTCGGCACCCAGTTCGGGTAACCCCGAGGTATTACGTTCAGTATTTACGTGCCCGCAAGGTAACCACACGCGGATGAGTTACACCGGTCCGACTGACCTGTATATCGATGGCGAATGGACGAGCGCCGACGACGGCGAGACGTTTACGACCGAGGATCCCGCGACCGAGGAGCCGTACGCGACCGTCGCGGAGGCGAGCGAGACCGACGTCGATCGCGCGGTCGAGGCCGCTCAGGCGGCGGCCGAGCGGGACGCCGAGTGGCGATCGCTTGACCCGCGGGAGCGCGGCCGGTTCCTCGAGTCGTTCGCGGACGCGATCGAGGACCGCAAGGACGAGATCGTCCGCGTCGAGTCCCGCGATAACGGGAAGACGCCCTTCGAGGCGACCCTCGACGTGGACATGGTCATCGACACGGTCCGGTATTACGCCGGCTGGACCGACAAGATCGAGGGCGACGAGGTGCCGGTTCCGGGCGACCGACTGAACTACACCGTCCGTGAACCCCTCGGCGTCACCGGCCACGTGATCCCGTGGAACTACCCCTTCCAGCTCGCCGGTCGGAGCCTCGCGCCGGCGCTTGCGTGCGGGAACACCGCGGTCCTGAAACCCTCGAGTACGACCCCGCTGTCGGCGCTCTACTACGCGGCGGCGGCCGATGAGGCAGGACTACCGGACGGCGTCGTCAACGTCGTGCCCGGCCGCGGGAGCGTCGCCGGCAATCGGCTGGTCGAACACCCCGACGTCGACCACGTCGCGTTCACCGGCAGTACGGGGGTCGGCAAGGGCGTGATGGAGCGTGCGGCACAAAACGTCACCGGCGTCACGCTCGAACTCGGCGGCAAGGGCCCGAATATCGTCTTCCCGGACGCCGACCTCGACGCCGCGGCGGCGGGCTGTCACTACGGGATCTTTATGAACGCCGGCCAGATGTGCTGGGCGGGCTCGCGGCTGCTCGTCCACGAGTCGGTCCACGACGAGGTCGTCGACCGCGTCGTCGAACGGGCGGAATCGACGCCCCTCGGGAGCGGGATCGATGACGGCGGCCGGATGGGCCCGGTCGTCAGCGAGAGCCACCACGAGGAGGTCCTCGAGTACATCGAGACCGGGCGTCAGGAGGGCGCGACGGTCGCGACCGGCGGCGGCGTCCCCGACGACAAGGACGCGGGCCACTTCATCGAGCCGACGGTGTTCACCGACGTCACGAACGACATGACGATCGCCAGAGAGGAGATCTTCGGCCCCGTGCTGTCGGTCATCGAGTTCTCGGACCGCGAGGAGGCCATCAAGATCGCCAACGATTCCCCGTACGGCCTGATGGCCGGGATCTGGACGACCGACCTCGAGACGGCTCACAGCGTTGCCGACTACCTCGACTACGGAATGGTCAGCATCAACGAATTCCCGGTTACCCAGCCGCAGACGCCCTTCGGCGGGTTCAAACAGAGCGGCAACGGCCGCGAGCAGGGGACCGAGGCGCTCCACGAGTACACGCAGACGAAGAACGTCAACGTCAACCTGGAGTGAGACGCCTCACGCCCCGCCCGATCTGCCACCCTCGTCGTCGAGGTCGGCGTCCTCATCATCGAGGTCGGCGTCCTCGTCGTAGAGATCGGTGACCTCGGCGGCGAAGCGATCGAGGATATCCCGCCGCTTCTTCTTCATCGTCGGGGTGAGCAGCCCGTTCTCCTCGGTGAACGGCTCGGGGACGAGCCGGAATCGTTTGATCCGTTCGTGATCCTCGAGGGCCGCGTTCACCCGATCGACATCACGCTGGATCCGCTCGCGCACGCGGTCGTCCTGACTCCGGCTCAGCCCGCGGCGGTCGGCGGGACGGTCGATCCCCTGTTCGGCGGCCCAGTCACGGAGCGCCTCGACGTTCGGCACGATGAGCGCCGAGACGAACTTCCGGTCGTCGCCGACCACGAGACACTGCTCGACGACCGCGGCGTCGGAGAGCCGGTCCTCGATCGGTGCCGGCATCACGGTCTTCCCGGTCGAGAGGACGATCCGTCGATCGGCGCGGCCGCGGAACTCGATGTAGCCGTCCGACCTGATGGCGACGATGTCGCCGGTCCGGAACCAGCCGTCCTCGGTGAACGCCGCGGCGGTCGCGTCGGGGCGGTTCCAGTAGCCGTCGGTCACCTGCGGCCCCCGGACCAGGAGTTCGCCGACGTCACCGTCGCCGGCGACGCTGGCGGCCTGATCGTCGCTTATCGCGGCCTCGTCGACCGTGACGTCCGTGTCGACGACCGGCGGGCCGATCGTTCCGGCGATCGGCGCCTCCGGCGGGTTGACCGAGACGACGGGCGCGGTCTCGGTGAGGCCGTACCCCTCGAGGATCGGGAGCCCCATCCCGTGATACAGCGCACAGAGGTCGGCCGACAGCGAGCCGCCACCCGAGATGAAGAAGTCGACGTTGTCGCCGAGCGCCTCGCGAACCGAGCTGAAGACGAGTCGGTCGGCGATCGCGTGTTTGGCGGCGAGGACGGGACCAGGGTCGTCGGTTCGGTGGGCCGCCCGCCCGATCGAACACGCCCAGTCGAAGATCCGGCGGGAGGGCGCCGACTCGGACGCCTCCTGACGCATCGCCTCGTAGAGCTTCTCGTACACGCGAGGGACGCTCGTCGCGGTCGTGGGGCGAACGAGCTCGAAGTCCTCCCGGAGCGTGTCCGGACTCTCGGCGTACGCGACCGTGGCACCGGCGGCGAACATCAGGAAGTGACCGGCGAGCCGCTCGAAGACGTGCGCCAGCGGAAGAAACGACAGCGTCGTCGTGCCGGGGGCGATCCGCGGGAGGTCGGGTCCCTTGTCCGGGCGCGGACCGAGCCGCCTGTAACACTGCGTCAGGTTCGCCCGGAGGTTGTGGTGGGTGAGTTCGACGCCCTTCGGGCGGCCGGTGGTTCCCGACGTGTAGATGAGGGACGCGTGGTCCGTCATCGCGATGTCGTCGATCCACCCCTCGTAGGCGCCCCGATCGAACGTCTCGCGGCCGCGTTCGTGAACCGTCGCAAGCGGGATGACGGGCGGATCGTCGGTCGCGTCCGCGGGCGGAACGTCGGTCGCGTTCGCGGCGCCACTCGCGTTCACGTTCGGGACGTCGTCGATCGTGACGATCGCCTCAAGGTCGTGATCGAGGTCCTCGCGGACGTCGAGCACCCGCTCGCACAGCGCCGCGTTCTCGACGACGACGACGGTCGCTTCCGGATCCGCCAGCAGGTACCGGAGCCGCGCGTCGGTGGCGGACGGGTAGACGGTCGTGACGACGCCGCCGGCCGCGAGGAGGGCGAGGTCGGCCTGCGCCCATTCCATCCGCGTGTTCGAGACGATCGCGACGCGAGTGTCGGAGTCGACGCCGAGGTCCCGAAATCCGGCGGCGAGATGCTCGACGATCGAGCGCATCTCGGCGTACGTGAGGTCGGCGTACTCGCCGTCAGGTGCAGCCGGGATCACGCCCCCGGAGACGAGCGATCGGTCGGCGATGCCGCCCTTGTACCGCTGGGCGGTGCGGTCGGCGTGGCGTCGTGCACTCCGATCGAAGGTGCGTGGGATCGGTTCCTCGGCGATGACCGCGTCGTCGAACTCACGTTCCGCCTCCCGCCAGTCCATACTCGGCGGTTGGGTGGGGTCTTTATAAACCATCTGGGACGGGACGCCGGCAGAGGACTACGCGTCCAGCATCGTGAGGACGCCGCGGACGTTGAGGCGCTCGTTGGCCTGTGCCCGCTCGCTCGTCCAGACCCCATCGAGTTCGGTGGTCCGCTCGAAGTGGCGTATCACCGCCTCGTCGGAGTCGAGTTCCTCGCGTTTGCGCCGGACCGCCTCGACCCACTCGACGGATGCGCGCTGGAACTCCTCGATGACCGCGGGGTCGAACGACCGGGGACCAAAGTGGGAGAAGCAGAGCACGGAGGGGTCGAGATCCGCGATCGCGGCGGCGTCATCGAGACACTGGTCGAGGTCGAACTGCGGCGGCGGGGTCGTCGGGGTGACCGTGTCGATCTGCGGGACGTAGATCCCGGCGGCGTCGGCGGTGAAGACGACGCCATCTCCGGGCTCGTGGAACACGACCTGGTGGGGCGCGTGGCCCGGTGCCTCCAGAACCTCAAGCCGTCGGTCACCCAGGTCGATCGTGTCGCCATCCTCGAGTCCGCCGGTTCGATCCGCCGGGATCGGTTCGGGGTCGGCGTAATGACGCCACTGGTCGCCGACGGCCGCCTTCGTCCCCTCGACGAGTCGGGAGGGATCGACGAGGTGGCGGACGCCGCGGTCGTGGGTCCGGACGGCGGCCTCGGGATAGGCATCGGCCAGATGGCCGGCGCCGCCGGCGTGATCGAGATGGACGTGGGTCGGGAGGATCCACACGAGGTCGTCGGATTCGATCCCGATCGCCGAAAGCGTCTCGTACAGGGTGTCGACGTTCGCGCCGGTCCCCGTGTCGATCACCGCGGGCGTGGGCGTGTCGTAGATGTAGACGGAACCATATCCGGGCGCGTCGAACATCCCGGTGTCGTGGTAGTAGAGGTCCTCGACGCCGCGAACCGCCTCGAACTCGCCGGGAGAGAGTCCACCGGCGGAGTCACCGGTCGTCTCATCACGTATCATTGTGATCGCTGGGGGCGGTCTCGGAGTTAAGGGTTCGGTGCGCGGTGTCGAGTTCGGTGCGCGGCGGCGAAGGGTTCGGTACGTGGCCTCGCTATCGGTACGTGGGAGCCAGTCAGGGCGCGACGCCGACCGTGAGCAGGGTGCCCCACGTGCGGTACCGATCGACCATCGCCTCGCGACTCTCCCAGTCCTCGGTCGGGAACGCCTCCGCGGACGGGATCTCGATCTCCCGGTCCGGGATGGTGTCCTGGGCCGCGACGTGGAGTCCGGCCTCGCGGAACGCCTCGCGGTACTGCGAGCGGTCCCAGAGGGTCATCTCCACGTCGATCGACGCCTGCCACTCGTGGGTGTGTTCGCTCTCGGCGAAGTAGTTGACCGCGCAGTACCAGGTGCCGCCGGGACGGAGGATCCGCCGGATCTCCGAGAGAGTGGTGTGGGGGTCGGCGGCGTAGTAGAACGCCTCCATCGAGACGACGTGGTCGACCGAGTCGTCGGCGAACGGGAGGGAATCGAAGTCGCCGACGAGGAATCCGATCCGGTCGTCCTCGGAGTACGACCGGGCGTTCCGCGCCATCTCGGGTGCGCCGTCGAGCCCGTATCCGCGGTCGATCCCGCGTTCCGCGAGCGCGCGGAGCGCGTACCCGGAGCCGGTGCCAAGGTCGACGACGACGTCGCCGGGATCGACCGGCATCCGGGCAAGGACGTGTTTGGCGGTGTGCCAGTGTCGATCCTCCATCCCGCGGTCCTTGCCGGTCGTTGCCCACTCGTCGAACTCCTCGCGAACGCTCATGGAACGGTCTCGGTGCGGGACGGGCAAAACAGGTTCGGGACGGCGGGCAGCGACGCGTTTTGGACGGCGAGCATCGAGGTCCCACGGCAGCGGGTTCCTCCGGCAGCGGGTTTTTAACTGCCGACCCCGCAGAGAGACGTATGAAGCGGCCACGGGTTCGGCGTCCGAACTTCCGGATCGCCGACTCCGCCCAACAGACCGTCGGCGGGTTCCTGTTGGCTGGACCGTTCGTCGTGACCGAGGAGGTGTGGGGACTCGCACAGGGGATGCATCCCATTCAGGCGATCCTGACCGCGGGCGTCGTCGCCGCGATCGGCTACGCAGCGCTGTACCGTGCGGATACCGGTCGCGATCCCGACACGGAGCAGGCGGTCGCCGGGATCCCGATCCGGTTCCTTTCGTTGATGACGGTCTCCTTCGGGTCGGTGCTGGTGCTCGCGCTCCTCTTCGACGCGCCGGACACGTTCCTCATCAATCAGGGGATGACCGGACGAGAGGTGTGGGTGACGACGGCGAAGGCAGTCACGATCGGAGCAGTCTTCAGCGTCGTCGGCGCGGCGACCGCCGACAGCGTGTTCTGATCGACACCGGACGACGCAAAGACGGATCGCAACACAACTTAAGTTCGTCCGGCGGGTGCCGCCTGTATGGAGTACTCGTTGGCGATCGAGAACGCGCCGGAGACGATCCCCGGAGGAACCGGGCTGTTGTTAGTACACCCGAGCATCGGCGAGACGGACCGGATCGACACGGACTTTCTGAAAACCGACACGGACTCCTTTCTCGTCGTCTCGACGCGAACGACGGCGCGGGAGGTCGAGCAGAAGCTCGAGTACTACGACGTCGACGAATCGCGGGCGACGATCCTCGACACGATCTCCGTCGAGCGGGGGTATTCGCGTCGATCCGGCGACGACGTCTACTACGTGGCCTCGCCGGACGACCTCGAGGGCGTCGTGGATTCCGTCGAGCGGTTCCTGACCGACCACGACGGGAAGCGGCGCGTCTCGATCGATTCGCTCACCGAGATGGCCTACTACGCGGACGAGGAGGCGGCCTACGAGGCCGCGGCGGGGATCCTCGAGCTGCTCGCGAAGCACGACGCCGTGGGACTGTTCCACCTCTCGAAGGAGGTCCACGACGACGACGTGTTGGACCGGTTCGAGACGCTCTTCGACGTCGTCATCGATCTGAACGAGGACGGAACCGCCACGGTCGAGTCGTAGCCGACGGGAGCGGCGTCGCCGATAGTCGGCGTCGCAGTCAGGGGTCGGCGTCACCGATAGTCGGCGTCGCAGTCAGGGGTCGTGGTCACCGGCAGTCAGAGTCCAGCCGGCGATCGGCGCCGTCACCGACCGCGATCAGGACGTCTCGAGCGCCGCGAACGTCTTCTCGGCCCATCGAACCGCGTAGTCGGCGCCGTGGTCGGCGTAGGCGGCGGTGTCGAGCGCGGAGAACGGGGTCGGCAGGTCGAGATCGTGGCGGACCGCCGAACAGGCGTACTCGGTCGCATCCGGGAAGGTCATCTCGCCGCGGGCCATTCGGCTCGGGAGAGCCTCGAGGCGGTCGGTGAGACGCTCGCCGGCGTCGACCCACGCGTCGTGGAGTCGGTCGTGGTCACCGGCCCAGTCCGCGAAGGTCTCGCGGGTTCGGAGCCCGATCCAGGCGTCGAAGAGGGCGTTCGCGACCTGGTAGACGTCGACCGGAGTGAGATCGCCCGGGACATCCGGACCACGGATCGCGGCGTCGAGGTCCCGGTACCGATCGCCGAAGAACGGGAGAAAGTGCTCGGGGACGTCGGCGCCGATCTCGACGAACGCGCCGGCGATCAGGAACGACAGGAACTCGTCCGGCGTGGTTTCGGCGCGTCGTTTGCAGATCACCGTCGGCGGGTCGGTCTGGGCGGTCCATACGACGGTCCCGTCGCCGGGAGCGCCGACGGTGAACGTGGATCCGCAGTAGCGCTCCAGAACCGCGGGTGCGTCCGTCGGAAGCCACTCGGCGGGGTACGTCGCCGGCTCGAGCCGGTCGACGAAGAGCCCGAGGTCCTCCGCCGCAGCCGGTGGGATCGTTTCGAAATCCGACTCGGCGTCGAGGACCGGCGTGTCGGGTGCGTGCGTCGATCGAACCGCCTCAAGATCGGCGGGCAGTTCACGCCGGGAGAACATTCAGGCGAAGGCGTACGTGAAGATCGTGAGGATCGAGAGGACCGCGGCGCTTCCGACCGTTCCAAGGACGACCTTCGTTGGGGTGCTCATACCGGACGTGTGGGTGCCGGTCGCTTAAATCCATTCAGTTCGACCGAGCCATTCCTGCCGACGATTCGACCGAGTCGACACGCTCGGCGACTGGATGGTGATCGCTGCCGAGGCGTTTAAGTTTCCATCGGCCGATCACCGACCGTGCGCGTACGAGACGCCGTCGAGGCCGACGCGGAGGCGATCGCCGCGCTGTCCGGACAGCCGGTCGACGCGACCCGGGAGGTCATCCACGACCGGTCGGTTCGCGTCGCGGTGTCCGAGGGCGAGAGCGACGACCGACCGGACGCAGGATCAGCTCCTGGCGAACCGATCGCCTACGTCGCGTTCGACGCGCGACGCGGAACGGTGCATCTGACCGGGTTCGACGGCGAGGCGACGGCGCTTGAGCGGCTCCTCGAGGAACCCTGCCGGTTCGCGGACCGGGAGGGAATGGCGGTCGAGGCGATCGTCGACCGGGACGACGAAACGCGCCGGTCGATCGTCGAGGGCGCCGGCTTCGAGGAGGGTGGATCGGGTCCACGGTTCGACGGCGCCGAGACGGTCCGGTACCGACTGCCGGTACGCGAGTAGGTTCGGTACCGACTGCCGGTGCGTGAGTGGAACGGGGCGGCGCGTGACCGCGAAGCGATCCTACGCGAACTTCCGGACGGTCATGTCCAGCGTGTCGAGATCGAGGATGGGCGCGAACCCACAGTCGGGGTCGATGTTGACCGACTTCTGGAAATCGGTCTGTTCCTGCCAGCAGCCGGAGTTGACCGCCAGGACGTTGTGGTATTTCCCCCAGCCGAGCTTGTGAACGTGGCCGGTGTGGAACACCTCAGGAACGTCCTCGATGACGAGGTGGTCGCGTTCCTCGGGTGCGACGCGGGTGTGACCGCCGAACTGCGGGGCGACGTGGCGTTTCTTGAGCAGGTGGTACATCGCCTTGTGGGGGTCGTCGTAGCTGGCCTTCTCGGCCGGGAGTTCGGCGATGACCTCGTCGAGGGAGACGCCGTGGTACATCAGGACGGAGACGCCCTCGATCGTGACCGCAGCTGGGTTCGAGACGATCCGGGAGTCGTGTGCGGACATCAACTCGCGGAGATCCTCGTCGAAGGCGGGTTGGGGCTCCGCGAGCCGGACGGCGTCGTGGTTGCCCGGGATCATCACGATCTCGAGATCGTCGGGAACGTCCTTGAGGTGCTCGGAGAACCGCTCGTACTGCTCGTAGATGTCGACGATATCGAGCTCCTCGTCCTGGTCCGGGTAGACGCCGACGCCTTCGACCATATCGCCGGCCAGGAGGAGGTACTCGACCGGCTCGGCCTCCTCGGTGTGGAGCCAGCCGGCAAACGACTCCCAGGCATCGCGCATGAACTCCTGGGAGCCGACGTGGACGTCCGAGATGAGCGCGGCCTGGACGTGCCGGTCGGCGTAGCTCGGCTGGAACGTTCGAGGAACGTCCGGGAAGTGGACCGCATCGGCAAACAGGATCCCGGCGTCGTCGGCCAGCGTCCCATCGACGGCAATACACTCGTCGAGGAGGATCTCGTCGACGACGTCCGCGATCCCCTTGTCCTTCATGATCAACGCCGGAAAGGTTCCGGTCGTATCCTCGAGCTCGACGAGCCAGTGTCCCGACCGGGTCGATCGGACGTCGTTGACGAGCCCGATCATCGCGGCGTCGCTGCCGCCGGGCATCTCCGCGATCGCGCTCGCCGGACGATGGTTCACGCGTCCGCGAAGGATCTTCGAGAGGCGCTCGTACCGGTCTCGGAACGTTCGGACGAAGTCCGCGTATTCGCCCGTCCCGGTGCTGTGGCCGGTCATGTCGTTCGCGATCTCGAGGTCCCTGAGATGGGCGGTGTCGGACCGGTCCGCGTCCGAGGTAGCCGTCTCGGAGCGTGACGCGTTCGAAGCGGTCGTCGACGCAGCCGTGTTCGAAGCAGTCGTCGTCGATGTAGCCGTGTCCGAAGCGGTCGCTGTCGATCCGGTCGAGTTGGTGTCCGATCGGGAATCCGACGTGGACGGGTCGGACTCCGTCGTGTCGTCGACGGCGACGTTCCCCTCGTCGGTGGATGCATCGGTTGATACGCCGGGGGATGCGTCGGTCGATACCTCGGTTGATACGTCAGAGGATGCGTCGGAGGATGCGTCGGAGACGGGCGAGCGGTCCGACCCGGTTGACCCCATTGTTTCGGGTGGAGAGGTCCTTTCAGTCGAGGTGTTTGTCGACCTATTGGATCCAGTCGAAATGGAGGGATCGGATTCGATCGTGGACCGAACCTGGTCACTCGTGATGCGGAGAGCGTCGTCATCGGCGCGTTCGGTGACGGCCTCGATCGTGGCGCGTGGGTCGTCGGTTCCGGCGATGAGCGTGATCGCCTCGCGGTCGGCGTTGAACCCGCGTTCGGTGAGTTCCATCACGATCCGCGACGACGTCTCCAGTGGCACGAGTCGCTGAAGGGGAAGCGTGAACAAAAGAATGCCGACCGATGGCGACTTCGATCGATCGTCGACGACTTGGACCGGTCGTCGGTGACTTCGGTCGGAAGCCGGAGCGTACCCGGAGCCAGAACGTTCAAACCCGAAGCCGCAAAAGACGAATCAAATGGGCTCCGGGAACGAATGGTCGGGGGAGCCATCGGACGATGATCCGGGATCCGACGCGAGGGGACCCGACAGCGGTTCCGACGGGGGCCGACGGACGACCGATCCGACCGGCGACGATCGAACTGCCGACCGGAACGGCGGTGACGATCGGACCGACAACCGGAGCGGCGGTGACGATCGGACCGACGACGATCGAGCTATCGATCGCGACCGCGACGATGCGATGCCCACGGGCGGGACCGAGACGCAGGAAACGCACTCGGAGTCAGGATCCAAGCATCGCGATTCGCCGGCCGGTCGGCCGTCGCAGGCACCGGAAACGACGGCGGCCGCCGAGCGTGGTCGTGAACGCGATCGTGGCCGTGAACGGGGGCTCAGTCGATCGACTGGTGGGCAGGATCGAGGGTCCATTCGCGAGTTTCTGACCGCCACGGAGGGACCAGCAGTCTGGATCCGTGACGTCGTCTCGAGCGTCCTCATCGTGCTCGCGATCGGCGCGTTACTGTTCGCCGTCACCGGCGTGTGGCCGCCGATGGTCGCCGTGGAATCGGGGAGTATGGACCCGAACATGCAGAAGGGTGACCTGATCGTCGTGACTGAACCGGGACGGTTGGCGCCGGCGGCGGCCACGAACGACGTCGGGGTCGTCCCCGCCGCGGTCGCCGAGCGGGAGGGCTATCGGTCCTTCGGCGCCCCGGGATCGGTGATCGTGTACACCTTCCCAGGCCGGATCGGATCGCCGATCATCCACCGAACGATGTTCCACGTCGAGGCCGGTGAAAACTGGGTCGACCGTGCCGACGATCGATATCTGAGCGCGGACACGTGTTCGGCGGTACAGAACTGTCCGGCACCACATTCGGGATACATCACGAAGGGCGACAACAACGGTCGCTACGACCAAGCGAGCGGGATCGCACCGCCGGTGAAACCGGAGTGGGTCACGGGCGTCGCGCGCGTTCGTCTCCCGTATCTCGGCTGGATCCGGCTGGTCGCCACGGGACAAGCGACGATGGACGAAGCCGTCGAGGCGGTAACGTCCGGAACGCTTGGGTGGAAAGGGATGTTCGGCGTACCGGGGGCTCCGGACGCGCTGGCGATCGCGGGATCGACCGCGATCGGGAGTGCGGCAGTCGTCGGGACGGCGGCAGTTCGGCGACGGCATCGGTAGTTCGGCGACGGGAAGAGTTCGGCGACGGGAAGAGTTCGGCGACGGGGGTGGTCCGGCGACGGCGTCGATACGACGACGGCGAGGCGGCTAGTTGTCGAACCGCGCTTGGACGAACGGCTGGGCGTTCTCGATGTCGCCGAGCCGCGAGTCCGACAGGAGGACGGCTTCGGTCTCGTCGATCGGCACCGAGAGGCTCATCTCCTTGGTCCGACCGTACCGACCCTTCGAGACGACGACCGCGTTGACGATCCCGAGCATATCGAGCTCGGAGATGAGGTCGGTGACTCGACGCTGGGTGAGCACGTCGGCGTCGATCTCCTCACAGAGACGTTTGTAGATGTTGAACACCTCACCGGTGTTGATGTTGTGGACGCCGTTCTTCTCGAGGAGGATGATCGAAAAGAGGACGATCTTGCTCTGGGTGGGGAGCGTGCGGACGACCTCGACGACGCGGTCGAGTTCGATCTTGTCCTGGGCCTGCCGGACGTGTTCCTCGCCGATCACCTCCGCCTGCGACCGCTCGGCGAGTTCGCCCGCGGTCCGCAGGAGATCGAGCGCCCGGCGGGCGTCGCCGTGCTCCTGTGCCGCGAACGCCGCACACAGCGGGATCACGTCCTCGGTGAGCGCGTCACCTTTAAACGCGACATCGGCACGGTGTTGGAGGATGTCCCGGAGCTGATTCGCGTCGTACGGCGGGAAGACGATCTCCTCCTCGCCGAGGCTCGACTTGACGCGCGGATCGAGGAAGTCGGTGAACTTCAGGTCGTTCGAGATCCCCATGATGGAGATCCGCGAATTGCCGAGCTCGGAGTTCATCCGGGAGAGGTTATACAGCGTGTCGTCGCCGGATTTCTCGACGAGCTTGTCGATCTCGTCGAGCATAATCACGGCCACGCGCTCGTGGTAGTCGACGGCGTCGAAGAAGGTGGAGTAGACGCGGTCGGTCGGCCAGCCGGTCATCGGGACCTCCTCCATCTCCTCGGCATCGTCCCGGAGTCGTTGGATCCGGTCGTCGATCGCCGAAACGTCCTCGAAGGGGGTTCCATCGAGTGGAGAGGGATCCGAACCTGCACCGGCGTCGATGGATGAACTGTCGGTATCGACGGGCGACGCGTCGGTGTCTTCCTCGTCTGCGGCCGTTGATCTCTCCGTAGCCGTGGATTCCTCATCGACGACGGCGGAGCGGAGCGTCTGCAGGTCGTCGATCCGGTCCGCGATCACCGTCTGATTCTGTTGGATGAACTTGTTCGCGAGTTGCGCGAGCACGCGATACTGGGTATCGGTGACCTCGCAGTTGATGTACTCGACCTCGCAGGGAACGTCGTACTTCTTCGAGGTGGTCTCGAGTTCGTTCGAGACGAACTTCGCGGAGGCCGTCTTTCCGGTCCCCGTCTTCCCGTAGATGAGGATGTTCGAGGGAGTATCGCCGCGGAGTGCGGAGACGAGGATCGTCGCCATTCTGTTGATCTGGTCGGTTCGATGCGGGAGCTCGTGTGGGGTGTAGGAGGGACGAAGCACCTCCTTGTTCTCGAAGATGGGCTCGCTGGACAGGAGGTCGTCGAAGAGTCCCTGGCTTTCGGTCTCGTCGTCGCCGTCCTCCTGAAAGACGACGCCGTCCAGATCGACGTCGGTCGAGGATCGGTCCCGGCTGGGGGACGAATCGACTGCGACGGTGACGTCGGCGTCGGTATCCGTGGATACGTCGGGGGCGTCCGAAGGGGTGGTGGTAGCATCCGAAGGGGTGGTGGTAGCATCCGAAGGTGTGTCGGCAGCGGCGTTCGAAGGTGTGTCGGCGGTGGTGTCCGAGGTGGAATCATCCGAGGCAACGTCGGAGCCCTCCGTTTCGGATGGAGACGATGTGGAGGAGGTGGGAGTAGAGGAGGCAGGAGTAGAGGAGACGGAACGATCGTCAGGTGCTCGGTCGTCAACGGCGTCGTTCCGATCGTCGGCGGAGGGTGCCCTCGTGGCGGCATCCGGATCGTCCGTGACGGGATCCGGATCGTCGGGAGCGAGAGCCGAATCATCGTCGGATGCGGAACCGTCATCGGATGCGGGACCGTTTCGTTTCGAAGTCTCGTCGTCGCTCGTCTCGGGTGCGTGTTCGGATGTCGTGTGGTCTGTTCCCATCAATAACCCCCCTGTTTCAGGTGGAAAACTCCGAGATGGCGCGTAGATACCGCGGTTCAGACGTGAACGGCGAGGTATTCCTGGAGGAGGCCAAAACGGAGCGTCCAGATGATGCAAACGAAACAGATGTCCACATCCAATAAAAGCGTTGCCCTCTCCAGTTGAAAGGGTGGTGGGGTGTGTGACGGGATACCCATCTCCAGTGGAAGCGGAGGGGTTCGATAGGTCGGCAGAGCACCACGGTCGGTGGTTCAGGTGATCGACGATTCTGTTGGAGCCGATCGAAACCGATATTTCACGAGTATTGGCGACAATTCTCGCGTCATACAGTGACCCGTGCTGGTACGCGCCACATTTGATAGCTGCAGTTGATAGTCGTAGTTGGAGATCATAGTTGGAGGTCGTAGTTGGTGGTCGTGGTCGGGGGTCCTGGTTGGGGATCGTGGTTGGGATCGTGGTTGGGAATAGTTATCACGATAACAAACACCACTCAACAAGGTACCATTCAACATATAGAACAGGCCATTGGAGATCTGGTTACCGTTCATTTGACCCCCCACCCCTTCGTTTCAACTGGAGACGGGTGGAGGGGTGGGGGCGGGTTAGGGGATAGTTTTGTCTCTTTTTTACATCTAACGCTGTTGTCGATATTCAGAGTGTT